>NZ_JAVLSP010000067.1:0-22134 GCF_031528575.1 Candidatus Sororendozoicomonas aggregata | reverse complement strand
GCATAAGTCCGACAGGCTCCTGGTGGTAGGATGTCAAAACGCGCGTCTGATTGTTGGGGGCCATTTCATCGTCAGTTTGCAACAGAACCCTTTCTTTTAGTCAGGCAGCACATCCAGCTCTTTAGTCAAGTCACTATTTAACACAGCTTCCATGGCATGCTTCCCTAAATGGAAGTTGCTGATAATACGGTTTAAATAAACACCATAAGCTTCTGTTGACGCATTAATAACGGGCATACCAAGCAAGCGGGCATTTTTCAGGTGAGCCTCGCTGTTATCAATATACACCAGGTAATTAGATCGCTTTGCATCTGGCACACTGCTCATCTGTGTAAATTCGTCCCTGAAATGCTGGGCAACAAAGTAGGGTTTATTATGAAGCTGCGCAGTAAATAACCGGAGTAGTTTCGCATCAGAAAAATAAGGGCCAAACAATTCAGACAACCCTGCGATCATACCAGACTCATGTGTTTCTGCCGAACCAACCAGAGCCAATTTATACCGATTTCGCTGCTCATAACGTGCTTTAAAAAACAGTTTATGCAAACTAACAGACAGCCCCCATACTGTTTCCCCTCCTCCAACATCGGTATAAGCCCCTTTGCTTTTTTGCCCTGAACGCTGAAACTGTGACAATGCTCCAGTATGCCCTTCGTGGTAAATCAATGTTTCATGTATATCAAAAATAAATAACAACTATTCGTGCTCCATAATCATAAACCTGCCCACAGTAAAACATTAATGACCACTTACTATAAATACTATAAAAAGCGCTCTTTTTAACGTCCCTGCGTACTCACAAAGAACAAGCGTTTTTATTTTGGGTGATACACCAGGAGCCTGAAAAAACTGGAATAACAGTTGCCGATTTTTAGCCGGTGGCCGGTGTCTGCCAGATCAAAATTACGCCATAAATTTTTCCTTCCAAATTGTTTTTCCAGCCAGCGGTATTTCCATCGGTGAACGCCCATTACGGTACTTGCCATGACGGTTTAGCTCAGTATTGTATAAGATTAACCACTCGTCCAGATCAAATGGTTTTTTTGCAACCCAATTAATTATCAAGTGTATGCTGACTGGTCAGGGTTACATTGCTGTCCTTCAGATCAATTGAGATTCCACACCCTTGGTTATTGTCACGAGAAACTGACAAAACAGTCGACCAACTTCTTTCTGCTGTTGATGCCGAGTAACGGGGTTTTTAGGGAAATTATTCAGAAGAGTCGATGGGTACCAGATTCTATTGAGATAAAATCTCACTCCGACGCCCTGAGGGCGTCGGGCAGCAGAGAAAAACTACCCCAATTCAGGCCCGGCTTTTACCAATGCCAACCCTTGCTCAGTATCAGTAAACTTGGCAAAGTTGGTGATAAACCGATCTGCCAGCTCTTTCGCTTTGCGATCCCACTCGGCCGGGTCTTTGTAGGTATTCTGTGGATTCAACATTTCCCCATCAACCCCCTTCACCGCCGTTGGTATATTCAACCCAAAATAAGGCAGCTCGGTTGTATCAGCCTCATCAATGGAGCCATCCAAAATGGCATCAATGATGGCACGGGTAGCATGAATGGAAATACGCTTGCCGGTGCCGTTCCAGCCAGTGTTAACCAGATAGGCCCGGGCACCGTTAGCTTCCATCTTCTTTACCAGTTCGTGGGCGTAGCGGGTCGGGTGCAGCGTCAGGAAGGCCGCACCAAAACAGGCAGAAAACGTTGGTACAGGCTCGGTAATGCCGCGCTCAGTACCGGCTAACTTGGCGGTAAAACCAGAGAGGAAGTGATACTGGGTCTGTTCAGGTGTCAGGCGAGATACCGGCGGCAACACGCCAAAGGCATCCGCTGTCAGGAAGATAACCTTTTTGGCATGGCCGCCTTTAGAGACGGGTTTGACGATATTATCGATATGATAAATAGGGTAGGAAACCCGTGTGTTTTCTGTCTTGGAACCATCAGTGTAATCAATCTTCCCTTCAGGGCTTACGGCAACATTCTCCAGCAGTGCATCCCGACGGATTGCCTTGTAGATATCCGGCTCGCTTTCCTTGTCCAGATTAATAGTCTTGGCATAGCAACCGCCTTCAAAGTTGAAGATACCCTCATCATCCCACCCGTGCTCGTCATCACCAATCAGGGCACGTTTAGGATCAGCAGACAGCGTTGTTTTACCCGTACCTGACAAGCCAAAGAAGACAGCAACATCGCCCTGTTTGCCGATATTGGCGGAACAGTGCATGGAAGCCATACCCTTGAGGGGCAACAGGTAGTTCATGATGGAAAACATCCCTTTTTTCATCTCACCACCGTACCAGGTACCACCGATCAGCTGAATACGTTCCGTCAGGTTAAAAGCAACGAAGTTTTCAGAGTTTAACCCCTGCGCCTGCCAGTGGGGATTGGTACACTTTGCGCCGTTGATCACCACAAAGTCTGGCGTAAAGCCAGTCAGCTCATCGTCAGCAGGACGAATAAACATATTCTTCACAAAGTGCGCCTGCCAGGCCACTTCGGTGATAAAGCGAACACTCAGGCGAGTACCTTCGTTGGCACCACAAAAGCCATCAATGACAAAAATTCGTTTACCCGACAGTTCTCTGGTAACAGTCTGCTTCAAACTAGCCCAGACGTCTTCAGAAATGGCCTTGTTGTCGTTTTTCCCCTGATCGGACCACCAGATAGTGTCCCTGGTGAGATCATCTTTAACAATATACTTATCTTTGGGTGACCGGCCGGTAAAAATGCCTGTATCCACAGCAACAGCACCTGACTCTGTCACGGTACCACGCTCAAACCCTTCAAGCTCTGGTTTAGTTTCTTCCTCAAACAGTGTCTCGTAGGATGGGTTATACACAAGCTCACTGACATCCTGTATACCTATGTCAGCCAGTGCTTTCAGATGCTGATCCACAGGTACGATGGGCTGGTTCATCTCCACATATCTCCCGGTCATTTTCGTGCCGATGTAAATTTCTGCGCTCTTTTGATCAAACGTGTATAGACGCCTATCATAGGCGATCGTGACTGACAATTAAACGGGGATATGAAACGAAGGAGCAAGAGAATGAAAAGAAAGTAATGTATCCGCCCATTGGTATGAGCGCCCAAACTGGTCATAGAAGCTGCCAAGAGCCTGTTGGACTTAAGACAATTTCGGCCTAAAATCCAGAAAGTGCGACATTTGGAGAAATCTTCCAATTGTTAGATTAGAAATTTAGCAGCCTCAAATACCGAGTACTGTCTACAACAATCCTGAAATTGAACCCACTAACCCCTGCTCTAAATCAGCTATTGCTTCAGAAAAACTAAGGTTCATTTTATTGGCTGTAGACACGATGCGCGTTTGATAGCGTTTCTTGTTATCCTCTTCAGTGTACTGGACACTGGTGGAACCACTGTTTCCCTGCTTAAGTTGGTGGTTACTTTTACTCACCACCTTCCCTTTGGCTTTTTCCGAGATCTGAATATCAGTGATGACTGAATAGGTGACATCTTTTATCAGGCTATTAGCTACGAGTTCTATCGCGCCCCCAATCAAACCTGCTGCAGCCAAACCTTCACTTGAACTTGACCCCATAGCAGCCCCCGCAGTAACGCCCGCTAATGCCCCTCCGAATCCTGATGCTAATGCCTGTCGTGCTGCAGCTGGATCGGTTTTTCCTGCCTGCAGTACGTTTATCTGCAACAGATAATGGGCAGCGTCAGGATCATCCAATAACCTGTAGCCTTTGCTGATTATTCTGTTACGTAATCCCTGCTCAATATTTAGCTCCTGCTTGTCTGAGGTATTACGGAACTGGAGAAAGACTGTGCGCTTGCTGGTAGCTACCGGATCAAGAAAAATCGAATCAGACATTTTTGTTTGAACATCAAGGGATTTTTTTTCCAGCGCCACTTGAGTGGCGGCACAACCGTAAAGGAGGGAAATTGAAAAAATGACACACAGTGCTTTTGTAATTGAAAACTTCATGATGCATCCCGCTATTTATTTATAGTTATTAGTACAGACATCATGTATCAGTACATGATAGATTATAATGCTAGATTCAAAATTACAGCGCAAGTTAAACGCACTGGTTCTTTCAATTTAATGATTTTAGTGAATAAATTAATGCGAAGGCTTTGTCAGAGCCTCTGTGTCAAGCAATCTAGGCGCAGTAGATGATCCCAGGAGCCTGTCCGAGAATAGACTGCCCTACTGCGGTTGCGATAAATTGGTCTAAAAATTCCTGCTTCTTCATCAAATAGCCCCGCTATTCTCCTCAGAGGCAGACATTTTTATTCTCAATTTCTCGCGATCCTCACTAAGGGCGCTATTCTCGGTCAGCCTCCTAGAAGATTTTAAGGTCATGACCACTGAAAATTTTTGCTACATCTTCAGCACTAAACGTGTACTGTTTGTTACAAAACTGGCAGTCCATGGCTATCTTGCCTTCGTCGCGAACAACAGACTCTGCCTCTTCCTGACCAATGCCGCGGATAATGTGCGCGCTGCGCTGAAGGGAACAATTACATTTAAAGGATACGGATTCAGCATCAAATACCCTGACGTCCTCTTCATGGTAAAGGCGGCCCAGTAACCTCTCAGAGTCCAGCGTTAATAACTCATTACCAGACACAGTATTCGACAAGGTGGTGATACGATTCCAGGTTTCACCCTTATCATAAGCTCCGTTGTCTTTGTTATCTGGCAGTGACTGAATAAATAACCCGGAAGCCTTCATCCCGTCAGAAGCTAGCCAGACCCGTGTGGGCAGTTGCTCTGATTGGGCAAAGTAGTGCTCCAGACTCTGGGATAATGTCTCATCATTCAGGGGGACGATACCCTGATAGCGTTTCCCCTGATCAGGGTCAATGGTCATGACCATTTGCCCCTGCCCCAGCAGATTAGACAACCCTGATTGTGAGCAGTCGCCGGATACACGCGCCAGGGCACGAAAGGTCTGCTGATCGGTACACTCCACCATCAACAGGGACAAAGGCCCCGTACCTTTAGCCTGAATCGTCATCAAACCCTTGTATTTCAGTGTAGTGCTAAGCAAAACCGTCGCTGCCACTAACTCTCCCAACAGCTTACGGACTGGCTCAGGGTAATCATGAGACGCCAATGCCTGCTCGAAGCTGCTATCAAGAATAACCCGCTCTCCACGAATATTGGTGTTGTTAAACAGGAAGCGCCGCACAGAATCTCTATTGCTCATTAATGCTCTTCAATTGAGATGGAAACGGAAAGGGATTATAGCCAGTTAGTACCAATAGCGCATGTGTTGGAAGTACCAATGCCCGCCCCATGCTGATATTGAGCCCAGCCAGTATGGGTAATATTAGCCCCAGGCGCCACTCTGTTGATATACCCAGGAGCCTGTCGGACTTATGCTTTCGAGCATAAAATTCTGGCCGCACGTTCTCGATACTTTCTGGATTTTAGGCCGAAATTGTCTTAAGTCCGACAGGCTCCCAGGGGAGGGAAAACTGATTATTCTGATTCATCCAACCACTCATCGGCCCAGGTAAGATTGAATATGGTCAGTAACTGTCCGGTTGCCGCCAGTACCCGATACCGCGAATACGCTTCCTGATAAGAAGTCCGGGTCAGTGTCTGGCTGGACTGGAACAGCTCATTTTCAGTATCAAGCAAATCCAGCAAGGTGCGCTTACCGATATAGAACTGCTCCTGATACGCCTCCAGTGTTTTTTTGCTGGCCTTTTCATGCAGGCGAAGATAACCCAGTTGATCACTTAAATAGTCGTAAGAATCCCAGGCCAGACGCAGTTTTTCTTCAACCTTTCTTAATAATCGGTCCTTCTGAGCCCGGGTTTCTTCCATTTGATAGGCCTGTTGCTGTATTAATGCCTTATCAGCGCCCCCTCGAAACAGGTTGTAACTCAGCTTGGCTATGGCAGACAGGCTTTCCGTCGTACCCAACGAACCATCAGCATTAGTCCGCCAGTTTTGGTCTATTTCAAGATCCAGTGACGGAAAGTAACGGCTTTTCTGTGACTGATAATCTGCTTCTGCGGCCTTGATTTCATGGTCAGCGGCCTGAATACCGGGATTCATTCGCAAAGCAAGAATCAGTGCGTCATCAAAGCTTTCAGGTAATGTTAAATCGGCAACAGGTGGCGAGTGCAGCGTCTTGGGTGGCATTTTACCCACCAGGGCATGGTACTCACTGCGCGCATCTTCAAAATTATTTTTAGCATTGATCATATTGGCGTTGGCGCGGGCACGCCTTCCCTGTATCTGTGCCAGGTCAGAGCTTCTTGCTAACCCCTGTTTGACGCGCTTTTGGATTTGTTCATACATCTTGTCATGGAGTTTCAGATTGTCCTCTGAAAGCTCTACCAGTTCTATAGTCTCAAGCACCTTTAAATAGGCATTGGTGACTTTTAGTGCCAGCTCTTCCAGCGTTGACCCCAGTTGATAACTTTTAGCCAGGGTTAAAAAGCGGGCTTGTGCCACGCTTTTTTTCGTATCAAAACCGGAAAACAGATTTTGTTTCAGAGCAATGCTGCCTTCTTTACGGGTATAGCTTTTATCATGAGTACTGTTTGCGCCGGTGCGTTGCTCATCGGGTAGTTTGCGCTTTTGACCGCCAGCGCCGAGGGAAATATCCAAAGTGGGAAGGTAGTCAGCCCAGGCAATATCCACCTTTTCCTGCTCTGCACGAATTTTATTAATGGCAATCACGGCATCGGGATGATGATTCAGCGCGTACTTTACCACTTGATCAAGGGTTTCTGAACAGCTATCAGAACTGAAAGCAACACTGCCTGCCATGATGCTGATGGCTGTAAATTTGATTCCGTTCATAAAATACTCTTAGCCATTATTGGGTATTAACAGAGTCTTCATCGGCAGAGCTTGCGCTGCTTATAATATCTGTCGAAAATCACTACCTTTTTATTAATTGGTCAAAAAGTAAACAATGTGTTTTTGCTTTTCTTTTATAAAAAGAATTACTGGTTCTTCATAGCTTATTCAGAAAGTTATCCACAACCTTAGTGAATATTAATAAAAAGATAATATTATCAATAAGATAGACTGGGTATATCTTTGTAATACTTTGGTCCAATAGTCATCAAGCCGAAAAAACGTGACAATAGCAATCAGATGAGACGCACAAGATATCCCGCGTCGATTCTCCTTAAACCACTTCTTGGAACCCGGCCATTAATTGTCGGGTTTATTTTTTTGGGAAAAATAAGTATGGCTTTTTGCCCGGAAAAAAGTGTTGTAGTAAGCCTCTTCAAGATAAAACTATGGTTTGAGTGTTATAAAATAGAAGTCTATCGACTCCCAATTATCAAAAACTCTAATTGATAAAACACAGAAAATACTATCATTTCTGGTCATTTCCCGTTGTTATGTGATAAAAAAACAAGATGACCTATTGTCCAGGTAGCTGTTAATCCAGCTATTTATTCCTGGTATGTCATGGAGAAGAATTCAAAAGGAACAGTCAGAATAAGGAGGAGCCTATGGCCAAGGTACTCATCGTTGATGACTCACCTACCGAATTGCACCAGCTGAGCCAAATGCTTACCAGACATGGTCATGCTGTGATCACTGCCCGTAATGGTGCCGATGCCGTAGCGTTATGCCGGGAAGAGCAACCTCAGGCTGTGTTGATGGACATTGTCATGCCTGGCCTGAACGGCTTTCAGGCAACACGACAGCTAACCAAAGACGCATTAACCAAGCATATCCCTGTAGTGATTATTACTACCAAAGACCAGAAAACCGACAGAGCCTGGGGGATTCGCCAAGGGGCTAAAGAGTATCTGACGAAACCTGTTGATGAACAGGCCTTAATGGGCATTATCAACCGCTTACTGGAAAAAGTTGTCGAAAAAGCATAATAACGTAAATAACTGGCAGCACAACCATGATTCAGAAAACATGGCCTTATAAAAACACTTATAAAAACAACAATACGGTTTTCAAGATCGGGTACTATCGAGCAATACGGAGGCAAACACCATGACGCCTTCTGTTCCCCATCCTTTTGACCTTCTGTCTGCTCTGGAAAAAAAAGCGCTTGAACATACCTGCGTTTTTCCTGAAAAAGAATCCGTTAAAGCTTACTGGAGCGGTGTGAAGTTTCGCCTTAATGATCAGCAATTTGTCATGGACAGTCGAGAAATAACCGAAGTCCTGCCAGTACCGGAGGTCACCCCTTTGCCTGATGTGCACTCCTGGGTTAAGGGGTTGGCAAATGTGCGTGGCCGAATACTGCCTATGATCGATTTGGGTGGTTTTTTAGGGCGAAATGAGCCATTGCCGTCTATCCGTAATCGCGTCATCGTTGTTGACCAGCGGAATATTTCACTTGGGCTGATCGTTGATGAGGTTCAGGGCATGAAACAGTTTTCCGTAGCCAGTGATGAGCAGGACATTCCCGAAAACCTTGCCCTGGCAGTTCGTCCTTTTATAAACGGATGCTATTACAAGGAAGTCCATCATATGGTGTTCAGTACAGACCTGCTTGTCAAAAACCAACGTTTTTTAAAGGCAGCAAAAGGTGTGTAATCAACATTTAAGAGGGTTACCCTGAAAAAAGGCTGTTGAATAATAACACAATCAAACATTTGTTGGCTTAACAATCAGGGATAGAGGATATGAAAAGTCAATTTACCCGGTTTCTCCGTGAATACAAAAGAAACCATAGTATTGTTCCACCCATCACAGTGTTGGTTATTTCACTGGGAATTCTGGCAAGCACCATCGTGTTTATGGATGGTCAGGCGGAAAAGGATAACTACCATATCACAGAAGCCAGTGAACTGAGGGTGCTATCCCAGCAAATTGCAAAAAACGCGACAGAGGCCGCTAGTGGCAAACCAGAAGCCTTTTCCCAGCTAAAAGATGCCCGTAACCAATTTGATGAGCGCTTTGGTGCATTACAAAATTCCCTTTCTTATTCTCTGGCAGGCTCAAACAGTCCGGTAATTAGTCAGATCAACGCATTGGATGCGGCCTGGTCTGCCCTGAAAATTGAAGCCGATAGTATATTGGCGGCTGAAGAGCGTATTGTGTCCCTTCACCGGCTGGCATTAACCCTTGCCGAAACGGCCCCGCAACTCCAGATTGAATACGATGAGATCATTGAGTTGCTCCTGAAAGACAAGGTGTCCACCGGGCAAATCGTCATCGCGCAACGTCAGCCGTGGTTAGCCGAACGGATTATTCGTAATGTTGAGCAGGTGCTGGTCGGTGGTGAAACCGCTATTATTGCCGCCGATACACTGGGGCAGGATACCCAGCTTTTTGGTCGTGTACTCAAAGGAATGGTAGACGGTAATGTTTCCATAGGCATTAGCCAGGTAAAAAGTGAAGAAGTGATGGATCGGCTGCTGGAAGTCGCGGACTTATTTTCCTTTGTGGAGCGCAGTACCAAGGACATCCTGAAAGCTTCTCCAGAACTGTTTCAGGCAGGGGCCGCCGCTGATCAGATATTCACTGACTCACAGCAATTGTTGCAGCAGACGTCAGTGCTAGCCAGCACGTTGCGAATGCTTTCACAGGAGCGTCTTCTCGATAGTATTTTGGTGATTGGCGCAGGAATTATGGTGCTTTTATCCCTTGCCTTTATCGCCTCTTCAGCAAACACCGGAACTCAGCGCCGTCTCGCCGCAAACCGGGATCAGCAGGATAAAAATCAGAAAGCCATTATGCGACTGCTCGATGAAATGGAAGAGCTGGCCGACGGCAACCTGACAGTGAATGCGACAGTGACTGAAGACTTTACCGGTGCCATTGCTGACTCTATTAACCACTCAATCGAACAATTGAGGGGGCTGGTTAAAACCATCAATCAAACAGCCGTAGAAGTTGATATGGCTGCGCAACGCACACAGTCTACCGCCCGTGAGCTCGCAGAAGCCTCTGAACACCAGGCTGCTGAAATCAACACAGCAACACAGTCCATGAATGAAATGGCACAATCCATCGATAACATTTCAGTTCATGCGGCAGACTCTGCTGATGTTGCCCAACGTTCACTTGGGATTGCCAGCAAGGGCACAGAAGTCGTGCGCAATACCATTGATGGCATGAATACCATCCGTGGGCAAATTCAGGATACATCTAAACGGCTTAAACGACTGGGTGAGTCTTCCCAGGAAATTGGCAATATTGTCTCCCTCATCAATGATATTGCTGACCAAACCAACATCCTTTCACTGAATGCGTCTATTCAGGCTTCCATGGCAGGAGAAGCTGGAAGAGGATTTGCCGTGGTAGCTGATGAGGTGCAGCGGCTGTCTGAGCGTGTGTCTGCCGCAACCCGGCAAATAGAAGGGTTAGTATCGACGATTCAGACAGATACCAATGAGGCCGTCATTTCCATGGAGCACACCACAGCGCAAGTGGTTCATGGGGCACAGCTGGCACAGGATGCTGGTGTTGCCCTTGAAGAGATCGAGAATGTCTCAAGCTCTCTGGCAACATTGATTCACAATATCTCTGGTACGGCCAAAACTCAGGCGGCATCGGCAGCGCATATTTCAAACCGCATGAAGGTCATTCGTGATATCACCGTTAAAACCTCTTCCAGCACCAGTAAGGCAGCGGGTTCCATTGGAAATCTTGCGGATATGGCCGTAGAGATGAGGAAGTCTGTCGCTGGATTCAGATTACAAGAAACAGAGAGTTAGGGAGTTCGTCATGGCTGAGCAAAAAGAATTTATCGGCCTGAACTGGGTCAAGACGGATGTGTTGCAATCTTTAAAAGAGGTTCGGAAGCTGTTAGACGGCTATCTGGAATCACCGGGGCAACCTGAGGCGCTATCGGTATGTCTGGCGCGTTTTAACCAGATTCAAGGCTCATTGAAACTGTTGCCGCAAAAGAGTGCATCCCTGCTTGCGGAAGAGTTGCTCGGTGTGACACAAGCACTTTTAGAAAGTAAGACGACAAATGCACAGCTAGCCACTGAAACCCTCCTACAGAGCACGCTACAGCTAACGGCGTATGTTGCACAATTGGAGGAATCCCAAAGGGACCAACCTATTGCTCTTATGGGAGTAACCAATGCGTTAAGGAGCAATCGGCAACTTCCTTCGCTGACGGCCCTTGATTTTTTTCATCCTCACGTTCAGAGCACTCTGCCTCCACTTGAAGGACAACAGTTTGAGCAGTTAATTCAATCCGGCGCGATTAAGCTATTTAAAAAAATCCGCCAGAAATATCAGATCTGCCTGACCAGTTACCTGCGACGACAAGAGACAGAGAAAAGCCTGCTATTGATCAGCAAACTCTTTGGCAAGTTACAAAACCTGTGTTGGGGGGCACCGTCGTCTGTATTGTGGGATGCTGGCGCGGCATTGATTGAAGGATTATCCGAGGGTTCTATTCCGCCATCGGAAATCAGCAACTCAGTATTGAAAGAGCTGGATAACCAGCTGAAAACGCTTATTGATAGTGAAGGCGCGGATATCAATAAGTCGCCTGGCACTGTATTACTGAAAAAGCTGTTATTTCTGATTGCTATTGCCAATAGCAGCAGCACATTGATTCAAATGCAGCAAAAGCGCTACCAACTGGCGGATGCCTTATCTGATGATTTAATGCAACTGATTAATAATGAACTGGTGCAATCCCCGAAAAAAGATATCCCCACGGCGCGGGTGTCGACGCCCTCAACATTTGGGGCCATCCATAAAATTGCCGTATTGGAGGCACGAACCGAACTCACTCATGCACGACAGGCGATTAAGGATTACCGAAACACTCAACGCAATGCGGAATATCTATCCAAACTACCCGTCTTGTTAAAAAGTGCCCGGGATACGCTTAATATGGCACCGCTGACAGATTCGGCAGATCTGATCAAGCAGCTCCAACGCTATATCGCCGGAAATTGGTTGAAAGAAGAGCAAAAGCCAGCCGTAAAAGCCATGGAAGCTGTGGTTAAGGGGCTTATGTGTCTCGAAAGCCATTTTACCGCGTTACTGCAAAATGATATGCCCCAAGCAGGGGAGCGCCTCGAAGAGGCAAGGAAGTACCTTGATCACATTGAGCAGAAGGCGCAGGCGTTACAACCTGCGTCCCTGGCAGAAATGTCTATTGATGACCTTGAAGTCGTAGATGCTTATCCTCCGGCACAGATAGAAACACCTACTGAACGACCAGAAGACAGCGCATTAGCGGCACCTGATAACTTATCTTTGACAACAGAAGAGCCGGCTTCACTTGAAACATCATCGAGCGTAGCTGAAATAGAACATAATCCGGCTCCCCTGTCCCTTGTTTCCGATGAGAACACAGAGAATGAGAATATTACGAGGGATTCAAAAGATAACCATGAGGGTGAGGGTGAAGATGAAAAAAGCGCACTGGTTACGGTGTTCACTGAAGCGGCTACTGATGTGCGGCGTGAGCTGAATGCCAAATTTCTTTTATGGGAAAAAGAGCCGACTGTCAATGATGCCATTAAGGTAATACGCCGGTCGTTTAATACATTAAAAAACAGCGCAAGGGCATCAGGCGCCAATATTATTGGCGAGCTGGCCTCTGCCGTTGAAAATATGCTTAATCGGCTCCTCAGCGGCTCGATTAAACCAGGCAAAAATATGCTCACGTTACTTCGGGGCGTCATTGATATTCTGCCCGAACTGACGGATGACTTCAGTGCCGATAGCCAATTGCTGACACCTGAGGTTTTGCTGTTTATGGAGCAGGCCGATGACCTGGCTCGTGGTGAAACATTTTTTGACCCTGACGAGCTGGACGATGAAGGTGCTGAATCAGCAGAGGGGCCATCGCCGGTCAGCGAGCAACTGCCTGACGAAGCGAGGCAAGCTCAACAAGGGCTGGCAGATCTGCTTTTGACACCCGAGACTGATATTTTGCTCCATGCGGACCGTCATATCGCACAGTGGTCATCGGCTATTGTCGCGACGGAGCTGAAACAGTTTCAGCAGGCGCTTCAGGCATTATCGTTGAAAGCCGCCGAGGCAAAGCTTGAACCCCTGGGGTTACTGTGTAACGTATTACTGGATGTCTGCCATTATCTGGGTTTGCATGAAAAATCATTGCCAGCCATTATGACAGCCCCCCTGAAAGAAGGCTTTGAGTCATTAATTGACCTGCTTAACCAGGTTGCGGCACACCAAACCATCGAACCTCCTCAGGCAATTTTCAGCTTGATCAAACAGTCCCTTGAGTCATTGCTTAAGGAAAAGCACGCCAGAAAAAATACGGTATTTCCGGTAAAAAATAATACCGACGTAAAAGAAAACGTTACGCCTGATATCAGGAAACATAAAAAAACAGAAAATCCACCCACAGAGCCTGACCTGGAACTGGTTACACTCTTTCTCGAAGAAGCATCCGATTTAACCGAAACCTGTTCTCAAGCTCTGCGAAACTGGTTACGCCATGACAATAGCGTGCGACCTGTCGCTGAACTCCAGCGATGCCTGCATACCCTCAAAGGTGGCGCTCGCATGCTTGAGTTTCATGAACTGGGAAATATCAGTCATGCGCTGGAGAGTGTGTATGAGGCCATTGTCACTGGGGTGAGGGAGTCAGGTGATGCGCCGTTGGGACTGCTACAGCAGGCACATGATCTGATTGACGCGATATTACAGGCAATCAGTAAAGGGCAGGACATACCTTCTGTTCAGACATTGGTTAAGCGACTGGATAATTGGCATGGACATAAAGGCCAACCACAAGCAACGTTTCCATTACCTGATTATATGGGACGAGCCTCTGCTAACGTATTGCCAGACAACAGTGGCAATGTATCAACCACGACACGCCCCTTCGACAGGCAGACTGCCTCAAAAATCACCAAACAACCTGTAATAACGCCCAGTTTTTTGAACGATCGTGTCCGAATATCCAGTGACCTGTTGGAACAAATGGTAAATCTGGCGGGTGAATCAAGCATTCACCGGTCACAAATTGATCAGCAAATTGTTGATATGGCGCAGTCCCTTAGTGAAATGGAAGGAACCGTTAACCGTCTACAGGAGCAACTGAGACGGCTGGATATTGAAACACAGGCACATATTTTATCGAAGCATCAGAGCGATAGCGGGACGAACCACGACTTTGATCCTCTGGAGATGGATCAATACTCTGAGTTAACGCAACTGTCCAATGCCCTGGTAGAGTCAGCTTCCGACCTGGACGACCTCCACCGGTCACTACAGGATAAGAGCCGTGCCACTGAAACACTGCTGCTGCAACAATCAAGAACGCAGTCAGAACTTCAGACTCAGCTGACACAAATACGCCTGGTGCCATTTAAGCGGTTATTGCCTCGTCTGTATAAAACAGTACGCCAGGTATCGGCTGATCTGTCCAAACCCGTTAATCTGGTGGCAGCAAACACCGATACCAAAATAGACCGCACCACGCTGGATAAAATACAGGCACCCATTGAGCATCTTTTACGCAATGCTATTGCCCACGGTATTGAGGCGGATAACCATACCCGACTCAGTGCAGGTAAACCTGAAGTCGGGCAGCTGCATCTCAGCCTGTCCTACCAAGGGACTTATATTGCGCTGGAGATCAGTGATGATGGTCAGGGGATTGACTACGGGGCTATCCAGAAGAAAGCCTTAAAAAAAGGACTGATTACCGATGATGAGAAGCCCAGTCAGGGAAGATTACTGAAGCTTATCATGACCTCCGGTTTCTCTACGGCTGATGAAATTACTCAAATCTCAGGGCGGGGCGTTGGACTCGATGTGGTGCATAATGAAGTTCGCCAGCTTGGAGGGCATTTGCAAATTGAAAGCAAACCGGGGAAAGGCACACGGTTCACATTACACCTGCCCTTCCAGTCAGCCATCAACCGTGCGCTGATGGTGGAGCAGGGAGGACACTATTACGCCTTCCCCATGCAATGCATTGATGGTGTGGTGATGACAACCCCGGATGATTTAATGACCAGTTATATTGAAGGGCAGCCCTTCGAACATGCTGGCGTTGGACATAAGGTTATTTCGTTTGGCCAACTGCTGGGCTTACCCCCTACCAGGATACAACCTGAGCAGTGCCCGGTTATACTGATTCAGCGCAATGGTGAAAACGTCGCGTTACATGTGGATACGGTTCATGGTGGTCGGGAGGTCATCACCAAATCCCTTGGGCCGCAATTCAAAGGGTTAACCGGTATTAATGGCGCTACGATTTTAGGCGAAGGCCATATCGTGATTATCATTGACCCTATCGAGATGCTACGCAAGCACCATGAACGCTTGTACACCGAACAGGGGCAGTTTACGCCGGAAGCGATGAAGGTCTCTCAGGCAGCGCGTGTTTTGATTGTGGATGACTCCATTACCATGCGCAAGGTAACGTCCGAGATGCTGATACGCCACGGCTATCAGGTAGAGACTGCCCGCAATGGTATTGAAGCGATGAACCATATCACTGACCATTGTCCTGATCTTGTTTTACTTGATGTAGAAATGCCAAAAATGGACGGCTTTGAGGTGACCAGTGCCATTCGAAATGACCCACAATTCAGGGAGTTACCGATTATCATGATCACCTCACGTACGGGTGCCAAGCACCATGCCAGAGCGCAGGCTCTGGGTGTTAACCACTATATCGGCAAGCCTTTTCAGGAAAGTACGTTACTGATTGCCATTAAAAAGCTGACGTCTACAATGGAGCTGGAGCCTTGCCCATGAGCGATATCCCCTCACAGGATAATGCCATTAAGTCGTTATTAGTGCCGATGCAGCAGACCACTATACTGCTGCCCATGGCCTGTCTGGCAGAGGTCATTGATTATTTCCGGCCTTTTGATCTGGAGGATACGAATAACTGGCACCTTGGCTCTGTTGACTGGCGGGGCACACAAATTCCACTGGTATCTTTTGAGCGCTTTAATAATACTGAATTTTCACCCGTGGCATCGACAGCGCTTATCGCGGTGATCAACAAAACAACAGCAACAGGGAAGTACCGCTTTTACGGGGTGGTGATCCAGGGCATACCTCAACCGTTTCGTTTGACCCGTAATGATGTGCTTATCTGTGATGATGTACCCGGACCCGCTGAGATGACCAGAATGGTGGTAAAAGAAATCTCTGTCATGGTGCCTGATCTTGAGGCGCTGGAGAGAGAGCTATCTGAGCTAAGCCATGGAGCTGATCATGCCCCCTAATCCTTCAATAACACTGTGATGAAGCGAACGGCAGCAATCTATGCTGATAGCCGTCTTGGATTGGCGCTATTAGTAGCGGTAATGTTCCATGTTCTGGTAGTTATGTGCGTGGGGTTTACTGTTCAAGACAAAGCGACTCTGTCAAAGCCGCTGGAAGTGACGCTGGCTTCTTTTAAAACTGAAGAAAAACCGGCACAAGCAGACTATTTGGCCCAACAAAACCAACAAGGCAGCGGTACACAAGCGGAAAAAACAATACCAACGACCAATAATCCCGCGCCATTTCAAGATACGGTGATTCGGCAGGCGCAAAATGCAATACCGCCACCAGCCCGGCCAGAATCCCGGGAAAAAAATCTGCCCAATGTTGTTGCAACGTCTCGTTCAGACCATAAGGCACCCAAGTCACCGGAGGAGGTAGCCAAAAAGCCGGTCACAGCGCCTACTGAGCATGACTCACCGCCAATTGATTTGCGAGAAGAAGTCGCTACCCTGGAAACCCTGTTTAACGAGCAGCGTCAAGCCTATGCCAGGCGACCGAGGGTTAAACGGTTAACAGCCATGTCCACCCTTCAGGAAGCTGGCGCTTTTTATAAGGAGTCCTGGCGACGTAAAGTGGAAAAAGTGGGCAATATTAACTATCCTGAGCAGGTACGTAAAAACCATCTGTATGGTGAGCTGAGTTTACTGGTGGCCATCAACCGGGACGGCTCCCTTGACCATGTTGAGGTTTTGAAGTCATCTGGCTATCCCGTGTTGGACGATGCTGCTATGCGTATCGTGCGTCTGGCAGCGCCCTACGCCCCTTTTGGTGACGATTTGAAAGACTATGACCAGGTAGAAATTATCAGAACATGGCGCTTTGAACCAAGTGACAAACTGTTCAGTCCATCATGATAGCCAGCACTCATCCTTACATCATCGTTTATAAATAAATACCTTATTTGAGAGTACCGGAAGACGACCAGAGACTAACCATTTTGGAGTCACTATGCGTAATAACACCGCAGCATACGACGAGATCCGGCACCTGTTACTGGGTATGTTTATCTCCCGTTCATTGACGGCTGTCGCTGAACTCAACATTGCTGAGTTGCTTCATAATGGTCCACAGTCTGTTGACATGTTAGCGAAAGAGACAGACTCTGACCCGGATGCTCTCTACCGCGTGCTTCGCACATTGGCTGCTGTGAATGTGTTTGAGGAGCTAAAAGACCGTACCTTCAAAAATAACGCGCTGTCAGACACCTTGCGGATAGATGCTGAGCACTCAGCACACGCAATAGTCCGCTGGATTAATGACCCTGGCTGTTGGGCATCCTGGGGACGACTGGATTACAGCATTAAAACCGGGCGACCTGCCACAGAGGCAGTGCTGGGCAGCGACCTTTTCACTTGGTTACAAGAACACCCATCAAGTCTGAAAAGATTTCAAGAGGCGATGACAGGATTCTGCAATATAGCTGCCCATGGGGTGGTAGAAACCTTCGACTTTAGTGCTATTAACAAGATTGTTGATATAGGTGGTGGGCATGGCTTGTTGCTTGGCAAAATTCTAACTCGCTATCACACAACAACAGGCGTGTTATTTGACCGACCGGAAGTCATTGACCAAGCGCTCCCTTTGCTGACAAAACTTGGCGTGGCTGACAGGGTTGAGACAGTAGCAGGTGATTTTTTTGAACACATCCCATCCGGTGCTGATGCTTATATTATGAAGCATGTACTCCATGACTGGGATGATAAGCACTGCATGATGATCCTTAATAACTGCCATAACGCCATGAAGCCAAACAGTAGACTGCTGGTTGTGGAGGCCGTCATGGATGATGGCCCTAATAGCTTGTTTGCCAAACAAGCGGATCTCGAAACACTGGTGATTACAACAGGCGGTCGTGAACGGACGCAGCAGGAATTTGCAGACTTGTTTTCACGTTGTGGGTTAAAGCTACAGCGCCTTATTAAAACAGATTATCCGGCTGTTATCCTCGAAGCAGTGGCTCACTGAAAACCATACCAAACTCTTTTGTCATTGGCTCTGTTGACCCATGACTGTCTGAGTCATGATTAAATTTGCCTAATCGTGTGTTTAGCCTGATACTGCCCCTATGAAAACGCCATCGTTTACCAGTCTTAAAAACCAGTTTCTTATCGCGATGCCTAAAATGGTAGACTCTTCGTTTGCGTCCACATTAACGGTGATTTGTGAACATAGTCCACAAGGCGCGTTAGGCATTATTGTTAACAGGCCGACTAACCTGACCGTCGAAGAGATTTTTCACCAGGTGGGTATTGAACGGGTCAGTCGTGGCGCCAAGATGAATAATACGGTGTATTCCGGTGGTCCTGTCGCTGTGGATCGGGGCTTTGTCCTTAATAGCAGTGAGCGTCAGTGGGAGTCTTTCCTGCGAATTAACGATGAGGTGCAACTGACCACATCCCGAGATATCTTACTGGCGCTGGCGGCTCAGGAAGGACCTGCTGACTTTCTGTTGGCATTAGGCTACGCAGGCTGGGGTGCCGGACAACTGGAGCAGGAACTGGCAGACAACGCCTGGTTAAACTGTGAGTTCGACCCTGCCATTATTTTCAATACACCTGCTCACTTACGTTTAAATAAAGCTGCCTCAAGCCTGGGGGTTGACCTTTCGCTGATATCTGATCAGGTGGGGCATGCCTGAACAGCTAACCTGAATGCAACATAATAGTCGCATTGCAAGCGTGCTATTGTTTCAATTATTCCGAGTGAGACATCCACGGATGACACACGAACCAATTTACAGCAGTCTCCACATTCAATCTGTTGGGCCAGGGATCATGAGGATCTTGTACAAACATAAGGTTTTCAGGGTCCTTTTTCAGCTTTATATGCGAAATACTTGCTCTTATGGACCATATAAACGTAGCGACAACATTTCCTGTATCATTGTTTACAACCTCAAAACTCTGTGTGCTGGCCTGAAATGCACACCAGCCTGAAGCGTCATAATGTATGCCTATAGTACCAATGGGGCCATAAGGCAAAGCAGTGTATGAATAGGGATTATACACGCCATGCATGCAGCGACCATGACCACTGGGTTTAATTGTATAGCCTTTTTTCGCATAATGTATTCGACTTGAGTTTGCCGTATTTTTAATTTCAAGGCAGCAATCCAAGCCATAAGCATTACCCATGATGGATAAGGTCAACACGCCGGTAATAAAAACAAATGATTTGTTTGCCATGAACTTTCCAGCCCGTAAGATAGACTTCATATTCATGATATATACCCACTCAACGCCTGGATGCTCGTTTTTGCTCAGTACAAGCTCTTTAAGGCTTCAGGTCAGTAGGGGTGAGCATCTTGCAAGCGTTTGGAGTATACCCCTACCGTCCATTACTATCAGGAGGCTGCTCACAATCTTTTTGCGCCGCAACCGCTGATAAGCGTTGCATTTTTGAGCTTTTCTTCGTTACGTAACGCCACTATACTCCTCAACAAATAGAAAAGCAGGCAGTTATGGCAATTAGCTGTTGTGTTGCCAAGCGCGCCTTTATAGCAGCCCCATTGCAAGCGTACTATTGTTTCAGCTATTCAAGAGGTGAAGTCACGGATGACACAAATACCTCTCTAAAGAACCAGTCACATTCAATTTGTCGGGTACGGGATGCTTAACATCATGCACAGCAATAAGGTTATCAGTATTCCTTATCGCTTTTATATGGAACTCACCACTTTTCTCAGACCATTTGAGAAGAGCGACAGCCTTTCCGGTCTCATTGTTCGTAACGATAAAGTACTGCACGCTGGACTTTGATGCACACCCAAGTTCAGCATTATAATGTATACCTATAATGCCAGTGCCGGTAACATAAGGAGAAGTATTGTACGAAGCGGGACCATAGACTCCATACATGCAGATACCACGACCAAAGGCTTTAATTTTATACCCTTTGTCTACGAAATGTGGTTTCCCCTGGCGTATCGTACTTTTAATGAGAAGACAGCCATCCAAGCCGTAAGTATTACCCATAATGGATAAGGTCAACACGCCAGTAATAAAAACAAACGATTTGTTTGCCATGAACTTTCCAGCTCGTAAGATAGACTTCATCCTCATGATATACTCCCATCGTCTTCTACCTTCAGGGGACTTCTCACAATCTTTTATGTGCTGCAGCTAACGATAAAAACCGCCTGTTATGAGCTTTTCTTCGTTACATAGCGCCACTATACTCCTCAAAAAATCACAAAGCAGGCAGTTTTTCATGGGTTTCTCTTTTCACAAAAGATCATGAACAGCTTCTTATACCAATCGGCTTTTCTAATTACGGTATAAATCTCGGCTTAGCCTTATAAAGCGAGATTTTTTTCAGAGTTAGAAGATACAATTGGTATTATTGACCTTCCTTTACCCTCTTCTTTTAACCGTTAAGCGTTTTGTATAAGACTGAGCCATGGCCTTTGACTTTTTTGCATTTAACACCTCTGATCTATATCCCCAAAGGATTTCAAGTTGCTACGCACCAGCAAGTAAGTGAAGCCCCAGGAGCATACACAGAGTATGTGGCTGGGGTGAACAAACGCTGCCAACAAAGTAGCGACTTGAAAGGCGACGGGTATAGACTTATTAAAGTAACATGTTGAATCAGAAGAAATTTAAGCGAAGTAATACAAGGGGAAACTATGAGAAAACTAATTTCGTTGGTTGCGTCACTTGTTAGCATGCCTGTGTTTTCTGCCGACTGCAGCGATTTCTTTCAAAGTGTGTCGTTTGGCAACATCGCTAGTCTAAACGCGTCTGAGCACCCACAGCAGTGTATCAATGCTCTGTCCAGCAATGGTAAAACTTCCGTATATATCGCGACAGAAAATGATGATCCAGCAATAATTGCCTGGTTAGTCAAACATGGGGCTAATATTAAACTACGCTCTCGTTACGACGGTATTAATTACACTCCCTTTCTAATGGCAGGAGCCAAAGGAAAAAACAAAGCTTTGGTTGAGCTGCTTAAGTACGATATCAATTTTGAACAGACTAACTATTACGGCGGAACAGCTCTGATCCCCGCTGCTGAAAAGGGGTACTTCGAGACAGTGAAGATATTAGTCGAGGATGGTCGTATCAATATCAATCATGTTAACAATCTTGGCTGGACAGCACTTATGGAAGTGGCAGTCTTGGGTAAAGATACGGAAAACTATCAGATGATCGTCAAAGAGCTTTTAAAACATGGTGCGGATGCCAACATTAAGGACAACCACGGGGAAAGCGCGCTACAACATGCCAAGAGTCGTGGTTTAAATAAAGTCGCTGAAATTCTAAAAGAAGCGGGCTAACCCTGAAGCCAGCTTTTCGGGTGAGATTATTGAATTGAAAATCGTGTTACTACAGCACCTTGATCCGAAGGGTGCATCTCACTGTGGCCATCATATCAAAAGCCTGTGAAAAGCTACGATCACAAAATAAAGTCTGTAAAGAGGGGATTGTTTTCATCAGTGCAAACCCCTTCAGTAACCAACGTCAGTATTCACAAAGTTACAGGGTCTCAATTGCTGAACCCGGCAGCGATACACGACCGTGGTTGTCGCAATTATCAGCGGTCCTCGATAGCATTTACCGAGAGGACCACCGCTATAAAAAAGCAGGCTTTATACTTGTGGAACTGTCTGATCCGAATAATATTCAGAATGATTTACTCTCTGCGCCTCAGTCATAAGACAACGCTATAATGACTATTGTTGACGAGATGAATAAAAAATACGGTAAGCAGAAATTAAGACCAGCATCGGCAGGGCTGGGAAAAAAGCAATGGCGCATGAAACAAAATGCGCTTTCCCCAAGGTACACGACATGCTGGCAGGATATTATGCGTACCTGTTGCAGGTAGTGTTATCAAATAGCGCAGGGTCAAAACCACCACCAGAGCGTTAGCCCGGATATTTCATAAACTGCCCTGAGAATTGCGCGGAACCTTGCGGCTCTAAGGGATTTTGCGAAGGAGCGCCGTACCGGGGAG
>NZ_JAVLSP010000066.1:0-22492 GCF_031528575.1 Candidatus Sororendozoicomonas aggregata | reverse complement strand
CAGGGATAGATCATGACTCTTTCACCAACCGAAAATATTACAATAAGTTTATGATCAATAAAGGGAAAGATAAATTTTTTGATTTTGTTTTAAGCAAGGCATCATAAAAAAAGGGGCAGGAAGAAGCGACACAACGAAGCAAAGAGCAACGACAAAACGACAAAACGACACAAGGGACACCCACTTTTCTCAGCCGAAATATTTGTGAGTGTCCTGTTTTTCCTATGTTTTGTTGATTTTTTTTTGTTGTTTTTTCTGTTGTTTTTCCAGTTGCTTGATACTGTTTTCAGGTGTGGGCAAATCTTCGGGCATGGTACCTCCTAAATCTTTAATGGTTTCGCGCACCTTTGTACCCACCTGATAATGGGTTTTGTTTGCCTGGGATTTACCTTTTACCTCATCCCTGCGCAGTTTCTCCTCAGCCTGGGTGGCTCGGAACAAATTGGCAGCCAGTTCGGTGGAACCCATATGGTCAAGAATTTTGTGGCTTTTTTTCAGCCCTTTACGCTGGTGAATAGCTTTGGCACCGAGTCCGCCGTACAACCCCCGATAACCATGGTTCTGAAAAATAGCAAAATCCCGATCAGTGGTGACACCGGCATCGGCAGCTGCGTCTATTAACTGTTTATTATGCTCTTTCAATTCGTTGCGCAACAGCAGGCGTTTTTCATTTTCTTTCAGTTGCTTGAACGCCTCGTCATCGGCCAGTTCCTGACGACGGGTTTGCAAAGCAAAATAGGTTTGGCCGTTAGCAATGACCGGTTTGGATGGATCACCGTTTTGAACCACCAGATAGCAAGCGTAGCGTGACAGGAGCACATCGGGCAGTTTGCGTTTGGCACCGGAGCCGATTATGACCATTTCGAGGATCTCCTCGAAATGGTCTGAAACGACCTGTCCACTGTGAGTGCAGGCCTCTTTAGCTTTTTCAATAACAGGTAGAAAATGTCGGTACTCTGAGTACGCCAGCACTTTGCTCAATTGCCTGGCTGACCAGCACTCTTGCCCTTGCTCATTCGTTTGCCTGATAGACTCGAAGCTTTGGTGGTCAGTATTTATTTTGTTTTCCATTGTTGCTCTACTTGTCAAGATTGTGGAGAGTTTTATAGCCTTAAAGTACTTGACTGACAAGGGCGTGAAGATATAAGGCTATTTTATGGTAACTCGGGCTGTCTTGTTCCCACGCTTCGAGTGATAAGTCATACTCAAGCGCCACCCAATAACAAAAAAGGCCGCACTATTGGCAGAAGCCTCCCAAGAAAGAGGCACCCACTTTTCTCAGCCGAAATATTTGTGGGTGTCCTTTTTCTGCTTTTTTTCTGCTTTTTCTGCTTTTTTTGGTTTTTTGCTCTGTTTTTTCGAGGTCGGGTGAAGGGACAAAGCCCCAGAACGAGCAGCGACATTTGTTATGTCGCGGCTTGTGGCACAAAGCTAATTTTTACTTTGTAACCAATTGCTTTTGCATAATCTTCGATAGTTGAGAGCTTTGGAGAAGTTTTAGAGTTAACGTTCTCCAAGCGGGATATATTGCTTTTTTGTGTATGTAGAATTGCTGCCATCTCTTCCTGAGTTAAACCTGCTTCTTTGCGAAGTGCTATGAGTTGCTTGCGTAATTCATAGGCAAGCTCTAACTCTTCGTACTCTGCCCTCACTTCTGGGTTTTTGAGAGCCTTTTTCTTGAAATCAGAAAATGTTGGACTTGTCATTTCTTGACCTCCTTTATCTGCTTTATCTGCCTTATCCGCTTTTTAGCAATATCCAGCTCTTTTTTAGGCGTTTTCTGTGTTTTTTTAATGAAGGAATTCAGGATGATAACCTCTTGCCCCTCGACCTGACAAAACAGAGAACGACCTATGCCTTATTTGCCTTTTGCTCTAATCTCGAAGAGGCCATCACCCATTGGAGCTGTATACGGTTTGCCCAAAGCAGGGCCAAACTCTTCAATCATTTCAGCTATATGGATGAAGTTAGCCAAGATTCCTGCGGGGAAGCCCAGGGTCTCTTCTTCTACCTTCTTGCTATAAAATGTAATTTGCCACTTCATAAGTAAATGTTATCGTATATGATAACATTTGCAAGAAATAGTTCCTTAAGGTTTGTGATGAGCTTGACTGCTGCAACATAGCGCCTGGTTCAAGAGTGCCGCAGACGGCAAGAATGAAGAATAAAGGGTATCCACTACTCTAAGCAGAAATTTTTGTTGGTGTCCTTTTTCTGCTCTTCTTTTTCTGCTCTTTCAGTTTTTTCAACACAACACCTTGAAATACAGATCATTCTCCACCACGTTCCCTTTTTGGGTAAAACCCTCGAACAACCAACGAAAAGGATAAATTATGCCTGACAGTCTAAAAATTACTCAGCCTCTAGATGCTAAACGAATAAACGTTAACCAACATTATGAGGTTGAATACTGGTGCCGTGTGTTTAATTGTAGTGAGCAAGAACTGAAAGACGCCATAGCAGCAGTTGGTGATTCTGCAAAGAATGTGGATCGCCACCTTAGGTGGTACAAAAAAGAGCCACAAGAGTAATTTTCTGCTCTGTGCATTTTCTATTAACACGTCTAACATGAGGTACCATTATGAAGAAACTTATGAAAGAATTTTTTGAGAGCTTGCTTGACAGTCCAAAAGCAGAGGAATTATGCAAAAAAGGTTCAGCTGAAATTAGGCAGTTTGTCAGGTTTGTCGAAGAGGCTGGAGAAGATGAAGTCTTTGAATATATGACTAAGGCTATCATGAAAAAAGAGAAAATTTCAAGGCGTCAGGCATCAGGTATTGCTTGCGAGGACTTTAATGCTCTTATTCGCTTAGCTTCAGGAGATTTCGAATTCCAAGAAGGTAGGGATGCGTTTAAAAAATATAAAGCTGCTCAGCGTCGAAAATCATTTGGTCTAGAGAACTAAAAAATTAAGAAAAGAGCAGGAAAAGAGAGCAGGAAAAGGGCACCCACTTTTCTCAGCTGACACTAAGAAAGATACACCCATTTCTCTCGTGGGAACGAGGTTAAGGAGGATATCACAAAAAAGTTAAATACGACTGTTTGTGTCTCTTCCGTCATTCCTGCGAAGGCAGGAATCCATTGCCAGCGGTGACGCCATCGCTTTATGGGGATGACGAAAGTAGAGGTGATAGCCTGTTTGTATCACTTTTACGACACCCTCAGAGCGTGGGAACGAGCCATAACTCCCCTCGGACTGAGCTTGTCGAAGTCCGATGAATGCCCCCTTCGACAAGCTCAGGGTGAACGGGCTGTGTGAGATTCAGCCCCTTATCCAGCGAGTCCAGGGGCGTAACCGTCTATGCCTCGTTCCTACGCTCCGCGTTTTTTACCCCCCTACCGAATATCACTTATTGAGGTGAGCGGGTAGTGTTCAGGGTAGTGGCTGCGAGCTACGCCTGTTTCTACCGCGGCTTGGGCAACAGCAGCAGAGACTGCTCCGAGCAGGCGGGGGTCTGTGGGTTTGGGAATAATATAGTCAGTACCAAACGACAGCTCTATACCCTCGTAAGCGTCCTTCACATCTTGCGGGACAGGCTCTTTGGCAAGGGCACGAATCGCGTCCACAGCGGCCACTTTCATGGCCTCGTTAATGCGGCTGGCCTGTACATCCAGTGCGCCTCTGAAAATAAACGGAAAGCCCAGTACATTATTCACCTGGTTAGGGTAATCAGAACGACCTGTTGCCATAATAACATCAGCGCGGGTTTCAAGTGCCAGCTCGGGGCGGATTTCCGGGTCGGGGTTAGCGCAGGCAAAAACAATGGGATGAGGCGACATGGTCTTCAGCTGGGCCGGCGACAGTAAGTCAGGGCCAGACAGCCCCAGAAAAGCATCAGCGCCAGCGATTGCGTCATCGAGGGTTCGACAGGGCGTATCAACAGCAAAAAGTGATTTGTACTGGTTCAAGTCATTGCGTTCCGTGTGGATCACCCCTTTGCTGTCGAGCATCAGAATATTTTCAGGCATAAGCCCACAACTGATTAATAGCTTTACACAGGCAATGGCTGCTGAGCCAGCGCCAAGACAAACCAGTCGTGTATCCTCAATTTTTTTGCCCGCTATATCCAGCGCATTCATCATCCCTGCTACGGTAACAATGGCGGTGCCATGCTGGTCATCATGGAAGACGGGAATATCACAGGCTTCAATCAGGCGGCGCTCAATCTCAAAACACTCGGGCGCTTTAATATCTTCCAGGTTAATGCCGCCAAAGGTGCCAGCAATATGCTTGACGGTATCAATAAATGCCTGAGGGGTTTCAGTGTTAACTTCAATATCAATAGAGTTAATGCCAGCAAACCGTTTAAACAGCAGTGCCTTGCCTTCCATCACCGGCTTGCTGGCTAATGGCCCAAGGTTGCCCAACCCCAAAATGGCTGAGCCGTTGCTGATAACGGCAACGAGATTGCCTTTTGCGGTGTATTTGTAGGCGTTTTCAGGGTCAGCGGCAATAGCCCGCACGGGTTCAGCCACCCCCGGACTGTATGCCAGAGAGAGATCCCTTGCTGTTTCAGCAGAGGTCGTTATTTCGATGGAAATTTTTCCGGGTCTTGGGCTGGCGTGATAATCGAGCGCGGCCTGTTTTATATCCCTGGACATAGTTTAAAAGCTGACTTTTGAAAAAATAGAGGGTTCAGAATATCTTATGAAAGAAGGGGTCACAACCTTAAAAACACGGTGGAAAAGCCATGCCAAAGGGCTATTTTAAGCGCTTCCTTAATTGATGGCTTTTTGAAAACGGTCAAAGCCATGAAAAGAAGCGTTGTGTCGGAAAGCGTGATGACAAACAGACGTCACCTTAAACAACAGTTTTCGTTTACTTTGCCCTTGCGGGCACTACACTGTTAATCACTGACGCTCCAGCACAAGATAGCTGTAAGTCAGCGACTGTTCATCCTCTGTTCGATGATCTTCTCGGGCTATTTCTTGCCATAAGCGGTTATCAATCTCAGGAAAAAACGCATCACCTTTAAAGTGTTGATAAACACGGGTCAGATACAAGCGTTCGGCCTGTGGCATCGCCTGCTGGTATATTTCAGCGCCACCGATCACCATCACTTCAGCGGCTCCGTCAATCGTGGCGATATCGTTAGCCAGTGACAGCGCGTCAGGCAGGCTGTGCACCACGGTAATGCCATCATGGCTGAAGTGTTTATCGCGGGTGATAACAATATTGGTTCTGCCAGGCAGGGGCTTACCCAGGGATTGAAAGGTTTTTCGCCCCATCACAATCGGCTTGCCCATTGTCATCGCCTTGAAGTAACGAAGGTCTCCGGGCAAGTACCAGGGCATTTTATTGTTAATACCAATGGCATTGTTTTCGGCCAGGGCGGCAATCATGGCTATTTTCATCGTGTCGTCTTTGTTATGCCTTTATCATTTGTTTGTCGTGTTTGTTGATGTCTATCACTTGCTTTGTGGATTAAATACATCGACGTTTTCGTGGCCTTCATCGCGAAGGTGCATGGCGTGGAGCTGACTCATGACACCTTTTTCACAATAAAGCACATAATGCTGTTGTTTATCCAGCTCAGGGAACTTTGCGCGTAGCCGGTAAAAAGGGATATGGACAACTTCCCACCCCTGAAAGGTAAATGGGCTAAGCTCCTGTTCATCAGGGTGGCGAATATCAATGATAATATCGCCCTGTTTCAGTTGACGAGAGACGTTTACTTCTTCACGGGTCAGGTCATCAGCAATAATATCATTAACAGACACCATCCGTCGGGTGGCGATGGCTTCATCGAGTACCGCAAAATCGAACTGGCTTTCCTCGTGCTCAATGCGTTCTTTCTTTGCTCGGGTTGTGGGTTTTTTAGAGATGACCGCACAGTATTCTGGAATATTGCGAGCAAAAGCTTCGGTGCCAATGTTCACGGCTGTATCGACAATGTCCTGTTTATCCATGGCGATCAGCGGTCTCAGAATAAGCATGTCGGAGGCGTCATCAATAATGGACAGATTGGTTAGCGTCTGGCTGGCAACTTGCGCGACAGCTTCACCGGTGACCAGGGCGGTGATATCCATTTCTTTGGCAACCTGTGTAGCAGCGCGCAGCATCATCCGTTTGAGAATGACCCCCATCTGGGTGTTATCAACCTTTTCAAGAATTTCCCGCACCACCTCTTCAAAGGGTACGGTAATAAAGCGAACATGATGGGAGACACCAAAACGTTTCCACAGGTAGTAAGCGACTTCTTTCACCGCCAGTTCATGGGCATGACCACCGAGGTTAAAAAAGCAAAAATGCGTGCGCATGCCGCGTTTGGTGGTTAAAAAGCTCGATACGGTGGAGTCAAAGCCCCCAGAGATCAACGACAATACTGATTCCTGTGTGCCCAGTGGATAACCACCAAGTCCTTTACCCGATTTTTGTACCAGGAAATAGCGGTCTGATTTTATTTCAATACGAACCGTGACGTCAGGATGGGTGAGGTTGACACCTTTTGCCCGCGTTTTTTGATTGAGACCGCCACCCACATACTGCTCAACATCCGTAGAGCGAAATGCATGCTGCCCAGAGCGCTGGCAGCGAACACAGAAGGTTTTTCCCTTGAGCGCATCGGCGTGTGCGGCAATGGCTTTCTCAAGGATGTCATCCATGTCAGTCAGGGGATGGTCGACGACCTGCAACCAAAAACAAATACCCGGTATATGGCTAAGTCGGTCGCAGGTTTCCGCTATGACCACGGCATCATCGGAGCCGGTGGTTAATTCAATATGATCCCAGACCCCGGACACCTCTGCCATGGGGTCAATTTCTTTGAGGATTTTCCGGATATTCTTGCGCAGATGCTTGATAAACCGCTTACGAACAGGCGCGCTCTTTATGGTAATTTCTGGAAACAGCTTGATAATGAACTTCATGAATCTGACCTGCCTGCACGGCGTATCTGCGCTGTAAAAAAAGGAACGTACGCCAGAAGTTCGCCAAACACGAAGAAACAGCGAACTCAGGGCTGTGTTGTAAAAAAATAACGCGGAAGTATATCAGCACAGGGGGTACTCATCTTCCAAATCAGCAAAAAGGGGTGATAATTTTTGTTATCACTATACACTGAGTGACTGCCTGAATAACCAGGAGCCTGTCGGACTTATGCTTTCGAGCATAAAATTCTGGCCGCGCTTTCTGGATTTCAGGCCGAAATTGTCTTAAGTCCGACAGGCTCCTGGTAGTGCGTATTCGTTCAGGGCGCACTAATATAGTGCGAGCTTAAGCCAAAAGTACTGAAGATGCGCGCGCTTTTTAAAAATTGCTCTGTACAAGTGCATGCGTCGTAGATAAGCATGCTTTAATCATTGGCATGATAATTGATAAACATTTGCTAGCAGACGTTTATCAGGGTATGGCTCCTAGGAGCCTGTCGGGCTTAAGACAATTTCGGCCTGAAATCCAGAAAGCGCGGCCAGAATTTCCGATGAATTTGCTTAAACAGGTCAACTATTCGCGCAAATTGATCGAAAAATCTGACTCGCCCTACTGAATTTTATGCTCGAAAGCATAAGTCCGACAGGCTCCTGGTCCACAACTGCCCGATAGCTTTCATTTTCCAGAGGAGATAATAATGTCCAAGACAATCAGCCTGATCAAAGAAAACGACATCAAGTGGGTCGATATGCGCTTTACCGACAGCAAAGGTAAAGAACAGCACGTTTCTATCCCCGCCAGTGAGGTGGATAGCGAGTTTTTTGAGATGGGTAAAATGTTTGATGGTTCCTCCATTATGGGCTGGAAAGGCATCAACGAATCCGACATGATTTTGCTGCCAGACGACAGCACTGCCGTGATCGACCCATTTACAGACGAGACAACCCTGAACCTGCGTTGCGACGTTATTGAGCCTTCCACCATGCAGGGTTACGAGCGTGATCCTCGCTCTGTTGCCAAGCGCGCGGAAGACTACCTGAAATCCACCGGTATTGCTGACACGGCTTTTTTTGGTCCCGAACCGGAGTTCTTCGTCTTTGACGATGTAAAGTGGAAAGTCGACATGTCTGGCGCTTCGTACGAAATCAACTCTGAAGAAGCCGCCTGGTCTTCCTCGTTCAAGCTTGAAGGGGGGAATACGGGTCATCGCCCTCGCGTAAAAGGTGGTTATTTCCCTGTTCCTCCCGTTGATTCCCTGCATGACCTGCGTGCTGCCATGTGTCAGGCTATGGAAGAGCAGGGGCTGGAGGTTGAAGTACACCACCACGAAGTGGGCACTGCCGGTCAGTGTGAAATCGGCGTTAAGTTTAACACCATGGTGAAAAAGGCTGACGAAGTTCAGATCCTGAAATATGCGGTTCACAATGTTGCCCATGCTTACGGCAAAACGGCGACTTTTATGCCCAAACCCGTCGTTGGTGACAATGGCAGTGGTATGCATGTGCATATGTCCCTGAGCAAGAACGGTGAAAACCTGTTTGCTGGCGATGGCTATGCCGGGTTGAGTGAAAATGCCCTGTATTACATTGGTGGCATCATCAAACATGCCAAGGCTATCAATGCTTTTACCAATGCCTCTACTAACTCTTACAAGCGCCTGGTTCCTGGCTTTGAAGCACCCGTCATGCTGGCATACTCTGCCCGTAATCGCTCTGCTTCTATCCGCATCCCCTACGTTAACAGTCCAAAAGCCCGCCGTGTTGAAGTGCGCTTCCCTGACCCAACGGCCAATCCTTACCTGGCTTTTGCGGCTATGTTGATGGCGGGATTAGATGGCATCAAGAACAAAATCCACCCTGGCGACGCTGCTGACAAAGACTTGTATGACCTGCCGCCTGAAGAAGCCACTGAAATACCAACGGTTGCTGAGTCCTTCGAAGAAGCTCTGGCAGCGCTGGATAATGACCGGGAGTTCCTGACCGCAGGGGGTGTATTTACGGATGATATGATCGACGCCTATATCGCACTGAAAAAAGAAGAGTGTCTGACCGTTAGCCAAACGACGCACCCGGCTGAGTTTGATCTGTATTACAGTGTCTAGGAGACTGACCGAGAATAAACTGCGCTACTGCGGTTGCGATAAATTGGCCTGAAAATTCCTGCTTCTTCATCAAATAGCCCCGCTATTCTACTTAGAAACAGAAATTTTATCCTCAATTTCTTGCGATCCTCGCTAAGGGCGCTGTTCTCGGACAGGCTCCTAGGAGCCTGTCGGACTTATGCTTTCGAGCATAAAATTCTGACGACTGTATGGGTATTGGCGCTTAACAGCACTAGACCCTCTGCTGTTATAAGCGGACTTGATTGTGTACCCGCCGCCCTCAACCAGCTGGTTTGTTGGCGGTGCTCTTACCCCGGTCATCTGCTGAAGCCAGTTTGAAACCCATGAAGCGCGAAATCTCCATGGAATAATGTTGAGAGCAATTTTCTCTGCTATTTTTATCACCGCTAATTCTAATAAAATAGTTTTGGGAAGATTCTCTGCATGTCACAATTGGCCCTTGTTCATACCCGTGCCCAGGCAGGGCTTGACGCCCCGCCGGTTTTTGTTGAGGTGCATTTATCTCAGGGTTTGCCGGCATTAAGCATTGTTGGTTTGCCAGAAGCCGCTGTCAGAGAAAGCAAAGAACGCGTGCGCAGCGCTTTAATTAACAGCGGTTTCGACTTTCCTACCAGTCGCATCACTATCAATCTGGGGCCTGCTGATCTTCCTAAAGAAGGTGGGCGGTTCGATTTACCCATTGCCCTGGGCATCCTGGTGGCGACCGATCAACTGCCCGCAGAAACGTTGAAGCACACAGTCTTCCTGGGCGAGCTGACACTCTCTGGCAAACTTCGGCCCGTCACGGCAGTGCTTCCGGCTGCCATAGCCTGTGGACAGGCCCAACAAGCCCTTGTTATTCCCCTTGATAATGCCGCAGTAGCAGCACTTGCAACGGGTACTACCCTGATTGCCAGCCACGACTTACGGCAACTGTATGCCCATCTGATCGGGCAGGCAGTCATCACGCCAGTCCCTCCTCCCTCTGACCGTCACATCCTTGCCAGTTATCCCGATCTGGCTGATGTGCGAGGGCAGTCCCATGCCAAACGGGCCTTACTGGCCGCCGCCGCTGGCAGCCATCACCTCTTGTTTTTTGGCCCACCCGGTACAGGAAAAACCATGCTGGCCAGCCGTCTGCCTGGTATTCTTCCTGCCATGACAGAAGATGAGGCAAGGGATGTTGCTGCCATTTACTCACTCACATCACAAGCTGTTGCTGATAACTGGCAGCAGCGTCCTTTCAGGGCGCCACACCATTCATCATCACCAGTATCCCTGGTCGGTGGTGGCAGTATACCCAAACCCGGTGAAATGACCTATGCCCACCATGGAGTACTGTTTTTGGATGAAATGCCGGAATTTCAGCGTCAGTCATTAGAAATGTTGAGGGAACCCCTTGAAAAAGGTGAGGTCATTATTACCCGGGCCAAGGCACAGGCCTGCTTTCCAGCGCAGTTTCAACTTATTGCCGCCATGAACCCCTGCCCCTGTGGGTATCTTGGCGATAACCGACGGACTTGTCGCTGCACCCCTGACCAGGTGCTTCGATACCGTAATAAGCTTTCTGGTCCTTTGCTGGATCGTATTGATCTTCAGGTAGAAGTGACAGCGCAACCGCCAGAGCAGTTATTGGAACCCCATGCCCCTGAAAAAGAAGACCACTCGGAGCATCTGAGGCAGCAGGTGATCAACGCAAGAACCCGGCAGATGGACAGACAGGGTACACTGAACGCTCAATTGAGCGCTAAAACACTGCAAGCTGTTTGCCAGCTAGGCAACACTGAAACCGCATTTATTCAAAGACTTTGCGAAAAGCTGTCTTTTTCGGCACGGGCAATGCACAGGATGTTGAAGGTCAGCCGAACCCTGGCCGACCTTGATGGTACTGACGCTGTGCAAAAGCGCCATCTCGCTGAGGCAGTCCATTACCGAAAATTTGACAAATAACAGGCTACCCCGGGGTTGATGGTAATACGTAAAGGTAGACTGCAAAGAAGTGGCAGATACTCCCACCCAACACAAACAGGTGCCAGATAGCATGATTAAAAGGCAAGCGGTTCCAGACGTAAAAGATCACTCCCAGTGAATAGCTCAGTCCCCCTGCTGCCAGCCAGACCATGCCACCCAACGACAGTTTGGCAATCAGTTCTTTGCTGGCTATTACCGCCAGCCAGCCCATCAGCAAGTATGTTGCCACAGCCGCTTTATGAAACCGGCCAGGAAACACCAGCTTGAACACAATACCCGTAAGGGCCAGTAACCAAATTACCGCGAATAGTATCCAGCCCGTTGTGCCCCTTATGGACACCAGTAAAAAGGGTGTATAAGTACCTGCAATCAGCAAATAGATGGCACAATGGTCAAGTAACTTGAATACTTGTTTTGTCCTACTATGCTGGAAACTGTGGTAAAGCGTTGATGCAAGAAACAACAGTATCAGCGTGGTGCCATAGACACTGAAACTGACTACACGCCAGATATCATTTTGCAGCGCCGCGTAGGTGACCAGCAGAGTTAGCCCGGCAACACTCAGTAGTGCGCCCAAGCCATGAGTAATGCTGTTTGCAAGCTCCTCAGCAAGACTGTAGCCTCGCTCCAGGCGTGTTTGTTTGGGTGTCACAGGTTCTGTCATAGGCGTTCCTTTGAGCTTCTTCGATCGAATACCAAAAAGCTCTACCGTTTAATTTACCATCACTGGAAGGCGAATGCCCATTTGTGTTTTATAGACTGGCAGTGAATCATCATGGATGCCAATGCCCAACAACTGGCTGTAGGACTATTTCGTATTGGCTGAATAAAAACAGTAGCAACCTATAACATGTAGACTTAACATAGCAAGCGAATCATCATGCCATGGCAATAAACTGAGTCACCTTGGCGCAGAAGAAGCGATTATCAATTTTATCATCGCCAGCAGGAAAGCATGTTGGCTGCTCTAACCGTTTTTTGTGTAATAAATCTGCCGACCACTTCTGAGTGGCTTTCAGAAAGCGAGAGAAGGAATATGAAAAAAATTTTGATGGGCACTGCTGCCATTGTTGCCGGCGGAGTATTGTTATCCGGCTGTAGCATGAACGGCAAAATGGTAAAGCCTGAAACCGTGAGTCAGAAAACCTGGGTACTTACCTCAATGAACGGCATGCCAGTGACAGAAAGCGGCCGTGTCACCCTCAACATGAAACCCCTCAGTACTTATGAGGGCAGCATAGCCGGACAAGGTCCGTGCAACCGTTACTTTGGGAAATATAGGGTAGAGAACGACGAACTTCTCTTCACCTCTATGGGCTCGACCATGATGGCCTGCTCTATCGCTGCCATGCAGCAGGAAAAAACATTTATCAGTGGCCTTAAGAAAACAAACCATATGGTGATGAAAGATGGCGTTCTGGTACTGAAAAACAGAGAAGGCTCGGTCTCTTATGGCTTTTCCAGGGAGTCTGCCAGAATCACCGGTCGTATTGAATCAAGCAGTGGTGGTTTCCCTGCAGGCTCAAAAATATCTGTACTTATCCAGGAAGCGAAGACGAAAAACCCTCGTGCCGCCATTGGCGATGAAACGATCGTACTGAAAGATGCCGTATTAGGTTCCATTCCTTTCACCGTCAATTATGCGCCTGAGCTGGTTAAAAAGGATCGTACCTACAACGTCAATGTCAGTGTGATGAATAAAGGCAAGCTGATTTACACCGGTAAAATGAATAACGTGGTCAATGTAAACCACCCTATTAACCTGAAAGCCAGCGAAGTGAAAAGCTAGGAGCCTGACCGAGAATAGCGCCCGTAGCGAGGATTGTGAGAAATTGAGGATAAAAATTTCTGTTTCTGAGGAGAATAACGGGGCTATTTGATGAAGAAGCAGGAATTTTTAGACCAATTTATCGCAACCGCAGTAGCGCAGTCTATTCTCGGACAGCCTCCCAGGCGCTTGCTATCCTCCTTTGGGTACTCTATAACTTAATGGATACTTGGAGTAGTAAGTACCGGGGGCGATCTGGATTCGACGACGGTATCGACACTTGAGGTGCATGCCGAGGGCGTAGTGGTTCTCGTAAATCAACACACTACAAACCTTATAGTTGCCAAAAATCTGCAACTTCCCGTGGTAGCTAGCAACAGCGACAACTTCGCTGGTAGTGCTATTGCTGCTTAATCTGCCACTAACCTGGTAGACACGGCAGTCCAACCTGTTCGCCTGCTGGCTGGTTTTATGGACTGTCATCGTAAGCAGGCTCGTCACGTTCGGCATGTCTGTGGCTGACGGACTAAAACCTGACAGAATCGCTCTGTTCCACCCCGACCGCTGGGTCATTACAGAGTTAAATTAAAGGCGGATCTAAGCATGTAGAGCCAAGAGTAGAGAATCGGCGGACGCGGGTTCAAATCCCGCCGCCTCCACCAACATAGCTTTGTAATTCAATGAGTTACAGAAGCACCAAAGTTCAAAGTGGGTATTTTTATACCCACTTTTTGCATCTGAATGACAGCATTTTTGACAGCATGGCTTCCCTCTAGGAGCCAGACCGAGAATAGCGCTCGTAGCGAGGATTACGAGAAATTGAGGATAAAAATTTCTGCTTCTGAGGATAATAGCGGGGCTATTTGATGAAGAAGCAGGAATTTTTAGACCAATTTATCGCAACCGCAGTAGCGCAGTCTATTCTCGGTCAGGCTCCTGGGCTTTGCGCAAGGTGAAAGCGGTCAACTGCCGAATTCAGGAGGATAGCTTTAAATGACAACGACAGGAATTTTATTATGATAGACAAAGCCGCTATTATCGCTGGCATTGCTGAAAAAGCCGGTCAGATACTTAAAGGGGATAAAAGTCAGACCCGTGAAGACATTGAGCGTAATATCAAGGCGCTGGTAACCAGCGCCTTGTCTCGCCTTGACTTGGTTAACCGCGATGAGTTTGATACTCAGGTAGCAGTGTTGCGTCATACCCGTGAAAAACTGGATGCGCTGGAAAAAACCGTTGCAGCGCTCAAAGCAGCGGAGGCAGCCGTGACACCTGAGGCACCAACTGCAGAAGCTGTCACTGAAGCCTCAGCAGGGGACGCTCAGTCCAACACTGAAAAGCAGGTGTAATTGTCGGGTGTAACACCCAGCTCCGCGAGTTTTTCAGGCAAAGTCGCCGCACTGAGAACAGCCAGCTCATGCGCTCTTTCCATTGCATAGCGACTCGTCTGTAACAGTGGCTCATCAACAAGCCCCGGGTGCACCATTATTTCAAGTACATCGACCTTGTGATAAAAATGCTTCACGGTGGCTAAAAACGCTGCTTCAGAGGCTCCTTTGCCGTAAAAGTCTTCAGAGAAAGCCAGGCTTTTCCCTTTATAGCGCACCTTACCGTTAACCGGGCGCAGTGGAATAGCATACCGGGCCGCCAGTTTTTCAGCGGCAGGTGCCACCAAAGCGTGTCTGTGGCAGTGATGGTGACCATCCAGGTGGCTTATCCCCAGCCCTTGTGCCAGCACGTGATCAATTTGTGCTTGGAGTTCTTTTTCAATCTCCGCAGGATTCATTGACTGATTTTCCCAAAAAGCACGCTGCGTTTGAAAACTGCCACTGCCATCAAGCAGCGTTGGCACATTATCTGACATTGGTTCGCCATAAGTCAGACAGAGATGGACACCAACGGCAAGCTCAGGAAAACCTTTGCTGAGGGCAATAGCATGATCAGTGGCTGGCATCTGTGCCATCAGTGTTGCAGACCGAACAACCCCCCGCTGTAAAGCCTCAATAATCCCCAGGTTGACGCCACGGGTCAGGCCAAAATCATCCGCATTAACGATCAGTCTCATACCGTAGCCCCCGGTGAAAATTGTGGTAAGTAAGCTTCGTTTGCAGCCAGAATATCATCCAGTACCTTTTGTCCGATGGTCATATCCGGCACCAGCGGATTCAATGACAGCGCCATTAATGCTTTATCGTAATTACCCTCAACAGCAGCTTCTACACCAAGGGTTTCATAAGCTTTAACCTGCTGTAGCAACCCGTTTAAATGCGTGGGCATTGCCCCAAAGTTGACAGGGTGCGCGCCGCTGGCATCGACAAGGGCACTGATTTCCACCACAGCGTCATCAGGCAAGTTGGCAATGGCGCCATTGTTTCTGACATTGACCACATTCACTGTTTTTTTGTCATTCCAGATAGCGTCTACCAGATCCAGCGAGACTTCTGAATAATACGCGCCACCGCGTTTTTCCAACTGTGGCGGTTTATGGTCAAGATGCTCATCGGCGTAAAGGGCAAACAGTTCTTTTTCTGTTTTCATGACTTGCTCTGCCCGGGTGCCTTGTTTATCAGCAGCCTCCAACTCTTCTGCCAGCATGCTTTCTTTCAAGTAAAGGTAACGATGATAAGGACAGGGAACCACGCCAAGGGCCTTCAGAAAGGCTTTATCCCATGGTTCTTCAGCAATGTTATTCATATTCAAGCTGGCGCCATCACCCAATAGCCGTAACACTTCAGGGGTTTTATCAACACCGGCAACGGACACGCTGTGCGCCCACACCATATGATTGAGCCCGGCAAAGCTTAACGTGGCTTCCTGTGGTGTTACCCCCAGCATCCGGGCAATGGAATAGTGCATATTGATGGGGACATTACACAACCCCATCGCTTTTACCCTGGTATGCTTTAATACGGCTTCCGTCACCATACCTGCCGGATTGGTAAAGTTAATCAACCAGGCATTGGGTGCAAGCGCTTCAATATCACGGCAAATATCTAGGATAACAGGAATGGTACGAAGGGCTTTGGCAAAACCACCCGGCCCCGTGGTTTCCTGCCCTATCACTCGGTATTTGAGTGGGATACGCTCATCCCTGGCGCGCGCTCGCAAGCCTCCAACCCGAAACTGTGACATGATAAACCGCGCGTCTTTAATCCCTTTGCGCCGGTCAAGCGTCGCGCTGACTGAAACCTTCAATCCAGCCTTTTCAAGCATACGCCGGGTCAATGCGGTAATCACATCCAGCTTGTGTTGGCCGTCTTCAATATCCACCAGGCAAAGCTCAGTGACAGGCAGTGTATCAATTCGCCGGATGATACCGTCCACCAGCTCTGGCGTATAACTGCTACCACCACCAATAATGGTTATTTTCAAGGGTTTCATAAGCTCTACTACAGTTTGTTGTTAATGTCATTTTTCAATTCGCTGGTACAGATGGATCATCTCTTCGATAAGATCTTGTGCCAGCATGGCATTCATTAGATGGTCCTGCGCATGTACCATCACCAGCGTCATTGAGATTTTTCCCTGACCTTCATCAGCGCCAATCAGCGCAGTTTGCACTTGATGAGCGGCTTTACTGGCTTCTTTGGATTCAGCTAACCGTTTTTTGCTCAGGGTAAAGTCTCCATTACGCGCGCAACTCAGTGCTTCAAAGGCCAGGCTTCTGGCCTGTCCTGAATGCACGATCAAATTCATTACGGTATTTTCCAAGTCCATAGAGACCTCAATGTGTTTTGCTTGCACTTGCAACAACTATCTGTCAGCGCGGATTACTGGGTGACTGATTGGTTTTCCGGCGTCTGCTCATCAGCCAATTTTTGCTTTTCAAAGGCTTTGAAGAAAGGGTAATAGATCAGGATATCCAGCACGATTAAAAAGGCAGTCAAAAGGGTAGCGCTTAACGCCCAGCCAGAACCCCAGGCTGCCCCCACTAAAGCGGGTGTTGTCCAGGGTGTCATGGCGACAGCCCTGGCAACCAGCCCCGTATTGAGGGCAACGTAAGCAACCATTGCGTTAATTAATGGTACAAAGACAAAAGGTAAAAATAACGTGGGATTCATCACCATGGGGGTGCCAAATATCACCGGTTCATTAACCTGGAACAGCCCGGGCAAAAAACTCATGCGCCCGATGCTTTTCAAGTGAATCGCACGACTAAAGCTCATAAGAACCACCAGGCCAATGGTTGCGCCGGAGCCACCGATGCAGAGATAGAAATCCCAAAAGGGTTGCGTGAACAGGTTGGGAACATTCTCGCCCGCGGCATAGGCGACAGAATTTGCACTGAGATTAATCAGAAAAACAGGCGACAAAATACTTATAACAATGTTATCTCCATGAATGCCGCTAAACCAGAGTAGCTGGCTGAGCAGTATAGCCCCAAGAATCGCTGGCAGGCTGTTAGAAGCTGATACCAACGGTTGGAACAGCACCATCACGGCGTCGGGGATTTGTAGATTAAAGCTGTTTTGGATGAGCAGACTCAACGGGTACAGCGTCAGGAAGATTGCCAGCACTGGCAGCAACAGCGCAAAGGAAGCCGCAATCGCTGGGGGTACCTGCTCAGGAAGGCGAATGGTAATGTTATGCTTGCGCAAAAAACGGGTCAGTTCCACAGAGTAAAAAGCGACCAGCAAAGCAGTAAAAATGCCGGTGCCACCAAAATGCTCCAGGGGCAATGCCCCGTTTTTCTCAGGAGCCGCCGCCAGCAGGAATGACATGGCTGACAGTGCGGCAGCACCGATAGTATCCATCTTGTATGACTTTGCCAGACTGTAAGCAACCCCCATGGAAATGAAGAGCGACATCAGCCCCATGCTCATCGTCCATGGCATCACAATTGTCGTACGATGCGCGCCAACAAAGTCCAGCCAGGCACGCCCAAAGGCGTTTTGAGTGTCAGCAGCGAAGGGTGGATTAGCAAAAATAAGAATAAAACTGCCCACAATAATAAAGGGCATGGCAACAAGAAAGCCGTCACGAAGGGCGGTGATATGACGCTGAGACCCGACCTTTCCGGCAAAAGGTCCTAATTTTTGTTCGACAAAATTCATTAACTGGCCGTAGACACTCATAGCACCCTCCAAGTACAACTGCCGGGGACCCCGTCAATATTCTACGTGCATAAACTGATGCTTCAGGCACTGAAATTCTGGCTCACCTGGAGTGCACAATCAAATCTATTACCATATTTTCTGGCCGCACTTTCTGGATTTTAGGCCGAAATTGCCTTAAGTCCGACAGGCTCCTAGATTTATTTTGTTGACACTTGCGCTGTTTGTTCATTCGCCAACACCTGCTTCTCAAAGGCTTTGAGGAAGGGGTAGTAAAGTAGCAGATCCAGCACAGTCAAAAAGGCGGTTAAGATAGTGGCACTCAACGCCCAGCCAGAACCCAGGGCTGAACCCAACAAGGGAGGTATTGACCCTGGTGTTACTGCAATAGCTTTAGCCACCAGCCCCGTACTGAGAGCAATATAAGCAATGACCGCGTTAATCATTGGAATAAAGATAAAAGGTAAAAACAGCGTGGGATTCATCACCACCGGGGCACCAAACATGACGGGTTCATTAATTCCGAACACACCGGGCAAAAAACTCATACGCCCGATGCTTTTCAAGTGAACCGCTCGGCTGAAGCTCATAAGAATCACCAGGCCAAAGGTCGCGCCGGCGCCGCCAATAAAAATGTAGAAATCCCAGAAACTCCATGTAAACAGGTTGGGAACTTCTTCACCTGCTGCATAAGCGGCCGCATTGACACCAATATTGGCCAGAAAAATAGGCGCCAAAATACTTGTAACAACATCACCACCATTGACACCGGCAAACCATAGCAGCTGACAGAGCAGGACGGAACCAAGAATTGCTGACAGGCTGTTAGAGGCTGATACCAGTGGTTGGAACAACGCCTTCACGACGCCGGGGATTTGCATATCAAAACTGGTTTGAATATACACACTCAGCGGGTAAAGCGTCAGAAAGATAGCCAGCACCGGCACAAGCAGTGCGAAGGAAGCCGCAATGGCTGGCGGCACCTGCTCAGGCATTCGGATGGTAATGTGATATTTCCGTAAAAAACGGGTGAGTTCTACAGAGAAGAACGCTACCAGTAAAGCAGTAAAAATGCCGGTACCCCCAAAATAATTCAAAGGCAATGCCCCGTTTTTCTCTGGAGCCGCCACCAGCAAAAATGACATGGCCGATAATGCGGCAGCACCAACAGCATCCATCTTGTACGATTTTGCCAGACTGAAAGCCACTCCCATGGAAATGAAAAGCGACATCAGCCCCATACTCATCGTCCATGGCATCACAATGGCAACACGATGTGCCGTAACAAAATCCAGCCAGGCACGCCCAAAAGCATTTTGAGTATCAGCAGCATAGGGTGGATTAGCAAAAATCAGAATAAAGCTGCCAACAATAATAAAGGGCGTAGCAACAAGAAAGCCATCTCGAAGGGCAGTGATATGACGCCGGGAAGCAAAGTTTTTGGCAGTTGGGCCTAATTTTTGTTCGATAAAATTCATTAACTGACCGTAGAGACTCATAGCACCCTCCAAATACAACTGCTGGGGAACCCGTCAACATTCTACGCGGATAATTTAATACTTAAGGCACTGGAATACTGGCTTACCCGGAATGCACAATCAAATCTATTGATCACAGTAGATATTATGGCAACTAGCTGCTTCGAAACCATCTTAAACAGTCGTACAACTATTATTTGCGCTTGCTACATGCGGGCAGTTAAGACGGTTTCAGGCTTTTAAACGGCTTGCTCGTTAGTCAACACCTGCTTCTCAAAGGCTTTGAAGAAGGGGTAGTAGAGAAGGATATCCAGAATAATCAAAAGAGCAGTCAAAATGGTAGCACTTAACGCCCAGCCAGAACCCCAGGCTGAACCCACTAAAGCAGGCGTTGTCCAGGGTGTCACTGCAATGGCTTTAGCCACCAAACCGGTATCGACGGCAACATAAGCGACCACGGCATTAACCATTGGGACAAAGACAAAGGGTAAAAACAGCGTGGCATTCATCACCAAGGGAGTACCAAAGATGACAGGCTCATTGATTTGGAACATGCCAGGCACAAAACTCATGCGGCCAACGCTTTTCAAGTGAATCGCGCGGCTAAAGCTCATAAGGATGACTAAGGCCAGGGTTGCGCCGGAGCCACCAATAAAAATGTAGAAATCCCAGAAAGGCTGTGTAAACAGGTTGGGAATTTCACTACCTGCTGCATAAGCCGCTGCATTGACACCAATGTTGGTCAGAAAAATAGGTGCCATAATTCCTGCGACAATGTTCGCGCCATGAATGCCGGCAAACCACAAAAGCTGACTGAGGAGAATAGCCCCGAGAATCGCTGGCAAACTGTTAGAGGCTGACACCAGGGGTTGGAACAGTAACATCACCGCTTCGGGGATTTGCATGTCCAAACTGGTTTGAATGTACACGCTCAACGGGTAAAGCGTCAGAAAAACTGCCAACACGGGCACAAGCAGCGCGAAGGAAGCGGCAATGGCTGGCGGTACCTGCTCAGGCATTCGAATGGTAATATTATGTTTCCGTAAAAAGCGGGTCAGCTCTACAGAGTAATAAGCGATCAGTAAAGCGGTAAAGATACCGGTGCCCCCAAAATGATTCAGAGGTAATGCCCCGTTTTTCTCAGGAGCGGCAACCAGCAAAAATGACATGGCCGATAATGCGGCAGCTCCAATAGCATCCATCTTGTACGACTTTGCCAGACTGAAAGCCACTCCCATGGAAATGAAAAGCGACATCAGCCCCATACTCATCGTCCATGGCATCACGATCGTAGCACGGTGTGCCGCAACAAAGTCCAACCAGGCCTGCCCAAAGGCGTTCTCAGTATCAGCCGCAAAGGGAGGGTTGGCAAAAATCAGAATAAAGCTGCCCACAATGATAAAGGGCATAGCAACCAGAAAGCCGTCACGCAGAGCAGTAACATGGCGCTGAGTCCCAATCTTTCCTGCAATAGGCCCTAATTTTTGTTCGACTAAATTAACTAATCGACCATAAAAACTCACGGCATCCTCCAGATAAAACTATCAGTCAATAACAGGCTGGTATGTTGGGTATTGTCACTCTTCAAGCAGGCTCAGAGCCTGATCAAGCACCTGGTCACCTTTCATCATGCCGTAAGCCATCGGGTCAATAGCCGCTACTTTCTTATTCAGCTCAGCTGCTTGCTTTTGAAAGTCTGTCAGCTTGAATTTAATTTGTGGACCGAGAAGGCAAACATCGTAAGTTTTAATGGCTTCATCAAAGCCAGACATTGGGATTGCCGCAATTTCTACCGCCAGCTCACGCTCACTGGCAGCTTTTTCCATTTTTTTTACCAGCATGCTTGTAGACATACCAGCACTGCAACACAGAAAGATTCTCTTCATCGTTTTATTCCTTTCACTCATATAACCAACAGTATTTTCGTCGGAAATACAATATAGACACTAGGAGCCTGTCGGACTTAAGGCAATTTCGGCCTGAAATCCAGAAAGCGCGAGAAAGCGCGAGAAAGCGCGAGAAAGTGCGGCCATATTTTCCGATGAATTTGCTTAACTTAAATAGGTCAACTATTCGCGCAAATCCATCGAAAAATCTGACTCGCTCTACTGAATTTCATGCTCGAAAGCTTAAGCCCGACAGGCTCCTAGAAAAATGCAAACACTTAAAAAAAGCATTGTAAAATGCAATGTAGCCCATTACAATTTGCCGCGGGCGCTTAATCCTATGACAGCTTAACAAAAGCCTATTGAAAGTAAGCGAGTTGCCTCTTGCTAACGTCACCGCAACCAAAGAGCCTTCCCAAACTGCTTAAACGCTTCAATGAATCTACTCCAGCGTGATGCAAGCATTTTCAATAATACCTCAATAAATGCTTTTGTTATGCAGACCATTTATTCATCTCAGCCCCCTATGTCAGCATAGTCGTCTAACTATCACAGCGCGGTGTCGAAAATAGCGCGTCACATCACCTGATAGTGTCACTGAACTCCTTTGATTCACTCCTGCCCATTGTATTGACACAGACAGTAAAAACGATCAAACTGCTTGACCCAGATGTCAATACATCTGCTTTGATGGGAAATAAATTATGAAAAGTACTAATAAATACCCGCAACTGATGAGAACATTCCACTGGGTGATGGCTGTCACTATTTTGGGTTTGATCGCTTGTGGCTGGTACATGACCAGCCTTGATAAAAGTGTCAGCTATAAATATGACATTTATCACTGGCATAAATCCTTTGGCGTTTTGGTGCTGCTTCTGTTATTTGCGCGGATCGTGATTCGCCTGCTAAGTCATGTGCCACCTTTGCCTGAAACAATACCAACCCATGAAAAGCTATTGTCGAAGCTGGTACACTGGCTGCTTTATCTGATGATGTTCCTTGTACCTGCCTCTGGCTACCTGATGTCGGGGGCAGCGCCAGGGATAACGGTGCCCTTCTTCAATTGGACAATGCCTAATCTGGTTGAAAAAAGTAAAGAATTGGCTAGTTTTTTACATGGTATTCATGTCGTCATCCCTTATGTTTTACTGGGCATTGTTGCTTTGCATGTAGTGGGTGCGCTAAAACACCGCTTCTTTGATAAGCCGGAAAATGATGTACTAAAACGCATGCTATAACCCTGAAATTCTCCTTGACCTTTTAGGAGCCTGTCGGACTTAAGACAATTTCGGCCTAAAATCCAGGAAGCGCGAGAAAGTGCGGCCAGAATTTCCGATCAATTTGCTTAAATAGGTCAACT
>NZ_JAVLSP010000065.1:0-22554 GCF_031528575.1 Candidatus Sororendozoicomonas aggregata | reverse complement strand
CAGTCTTAAAAGTCATGCTCCTACTGCGGCTACGATAAATGGGTCTAAAAAGTCGCTTTTGTTCGTCAAATAGTCCCGCTATTCTCCTCACAAAAGCGATTTTTTATCCGCCATTTCTCGCGGTCCTCGCTACGGGCAGACTTTTAAGACTGCTTCTTAGTTTCGGCCTGAAATCCAGAAAGTGCGAGAAAGCGCGAGAAAGCGCGAGAAAGCGCGGCCAGAATTTCCGATCAATTTGCTTAAGTAGGTCAACTATTCGCACAAATTGATCGAACATTCTGACTCGCCCTACTGAATTTTATGCTCGAAAGCATAAGTCCGACAGGCTCCTGGGAGTACTTTGCAATGACTACCGACAATATTATTGCCCACACTACGCGCATTCCAAGATTTATTTATGGTACAGCCTGGAAAGAAGAGCACACGGCTGCACTGGTAAAACAGGCCATTGAGCAAGGGTTTACCGGCATTGATACGGCCAATCAGCGAGTTCACTATTGTGAGGCTGCCGTCGGTGATGCGCTGTTGGATTGTTATCAGAAAAGCCCTGTTTCGAGGGAAATGCTCTTTATCCAAACCAAGTTTACCTATAAGCAAGGGCAGGATCACCGGCTTCCTTATGACCCTGATGCCGATTATACAACTCAGGTCAGGCAGTCAGTGGACTCATCCCTTAACCACTTACACACCGACTACCTTGACGCGTTCTTGCTTCATGGTCCAAGCCAGGGTATTGGTTTGGTTGAGGCAGACCTGGAGGTTTGGCAAGCCATGGAAACCCTTCAGCAAAACGGCAAGGTCAAACTGATAGGTGTAAGCAATATGAATGTTGAGCAGCTGGCAGCATTGTATGAAGAAGCAACAATTAAGCCAACGATAGTACAAAACCGATGTTTTGCCCGAACGGGGTGGGACAATAAAGTGAGAGCTTTTTGTCGTAAGCAGGGGATTCATTATGAAGGTTTCTCACTACTGACAGCCAACAGGGAAATACTCGCCCACCCTGATTTTCTCGCCATTGTCGCACGCACAAGGCTGACAGCTGCCCAGGCTATTTTCCAGGCCTGCCTTGGGATGGGAATGCATATTCTTACAGGCACCAGCAGTAAACAACACATGCAGGAAGATCTGGCGTGTCGTGATTTAAGGCTGAATGAGGATGACACTGCACAGATAGAGCGCCTGCTTACCCTGTGACCTGAGCGCTGAAATACGCCCAGGAGCCTGTCCGAGAATAGACTGCGCTACTGCGGTTGCGATAAATGGGTCTAAAAATTTCTGCTTCTTCATCAAATAGCCCCGCTATTATCCTCAGAAGCAGAAATTTTTATCCTCAATTTCGCGCAATCCTCGCTACGGGCGCTGTTCTCGGACAGGTTCCTGGTTAGCGTTTTTTTCAAAAGTGACGATTAAATTAGTCATTTTTTTCAATCATGACTACTTTTCCTTGTGGGTATCGTGGAAATACTGTGGACAGTTGAAGAGCACCTTGTGTCTGAAGCCCCCAAGAACGGCTGTTCAAGGTGGAGATAACCAGAACAATCCCATTGGGTGCTAACTTTCAGGCTTTGTAATAACAATAAATCTGCCCTATTGTCATTGCGGCGAAAAGTAAATTCACTGTCTGAGGGAATAACGGTAAGGAGTTGTTTGAAAATGCCAGGAATCTTTCATCAACATGATATCGTCTTGAGTATATGCCGGTAGTCCTTTGCCCGCTGATGCACTTTTGTCATCAAAACCAACCAACGTATTGATATCGACTTCTCAAATAAAACAGGCGTAAAAAATGCGGAACTATTTTTTTTGCTTTCTCTTTGCTTTTCTGCCCAAAGAGGTGCTTTCTGAAGGTACACAGTATGAGCAGCTTCCATTATATTTTCAGTTAATAGAAAAAATAATAATTATCAATAATGGTAGTATCCAATTTGAACCCAAAAGGCTATCTGACACAGAAAGCTCACCACTTTATTATGGCGTATTGAGGAAATGTCCAGATAATACGGGCGTTCAAATGCTGTCAGCCGCTGAAGCAAAAACTTGTCTTTGGGGTGGTGGGTGGTGGAAAAGCTGCCAGTCAACAACGCTCAAGTTAGACACTAAAGTGGAAAAGATTGAATCAATTTATTACTCTACTCGCAATGGACTGCACGGGGCTTTCTCCTATGACGGAAGAAAGCCTTTTGAGATGGATGGCCTGAGAAATTCCTGTGACAGTGTTACCAATAGCCTTATAAGCTTTCTTGAAACATGTCACCCTTTTACACTCTATGTCAATAATAGCGACAGTATTGCAAGACATATTACTAAATCATACTTCAATAGCGTGAACTACGCCATTAATGTTTACTGGAGAAACAGGGATACATTTCCCCAACTTCAATCCGTAGACAATATGGACTATGATGATTCCAACAAAGACAACGCCACAGGCTTAGCTAACAGACTCAATTTTCACTCGCAAAATAAGGATATATTCTCCCAATATCAATCCACAGACATTCCGAACCATGATGATTCATACAAAAATCATCCTGGCGATTTAGTTAACATACTTTTTCGGGTTGCCGCTGAAAATTCAGGCCATGCTTTCTATCACCCCGATAAAGACTTTGGCGACCGTTTTTTTGATCCCCTTTTCCTGGTGAACTCCCATTTTTCTGTATACAAAGGAGAGATATCCCTTAAAAAAAAAAGGAAATTTTATCAAAATGATGATTGGTCTCACGCAACAAGCAGCTCTGAGAGTACCCTTAAAATAAAGGCTGTTTTGGCCGTTCATCCTGAGGAAATCAGGCCCGATGTTAGAGGGAGTTGTTTCTGCTTCTTAGGCAGGACAAATAGCAAGCGTCACCACCGTCACCACCGCTGCCGGATTTCATACCTTTTTTTATTACCCGAAAAACCAATGCTTGCCTCACCACCTGAAAAACACGCTGCCAGGACGCCATAAAGCGTTTTTCAGGAAAGCAGTTCTGGATGCCGGCTGGGGAATACTCAAAGGCCAATTGAAGTACAAAGCGATAGCGCGGTCAGTTGTGTTCGAGGTCGTCAACGAATCCTACTCCACCCAAACCTGTTCGAGCTGTGGCGTTATTCCGCCCAGTAGTCCGAAAGGCAGATCAGGTCTTGGAATAAGAGAATAGACGTGTTCACAATGCGGAGCTAAACACCTACGTGATCTAACCCGGATATTTCATAAACATGCTCCTGGCCTTGCTTGCTCCTTGCGACTCTAAGGGAGTTTTGCTCAGTCGACCGTACTCCCCGGTGGCGCTCCCTCGCAAAATCCCTTAGAATCGCAAGGTTCCGCGCAATTCTCAGGGCAGTTTATGAAATATCCGGGCTAAACGCAGCAAAGAATATTCTTGCCCTGGGCATAGCCGTCTCGCTGGAGGAATCCACTGCTTTAGCAGCGCAAGGATGTCAATTGAGTCACCTCAGCAGAACCTGAAACGCCTTTCAGGCTGCGTTTTTATATCATTTTTAATCAACAAGAGCGGGGTATGTTTTTGCCCCTTGTTATTTATTCATTGACCAATTGTGCTGGTTTTGCCAACATCTTCTCCCTGATAAATCCGGGAGATTGAAGGGGTGAGTGGATTAACTGCCAGAGCCTTAGTGATTTTCTTCTGCTATCTCCCTGACCCGGATATTTCCTGAGAAGCGGTCTTAAAAGTCTGCCCGTAGCGAGGACTGCGAAAAATGGCGGATAAAAAGGTGGTTTTGTGAGGAGAATAGCGGGACTATTTGACGAGCAAAAGCGACTTTTTAGACCCATTTATCGTAGCCGCAGTAGGAGCATGACTTTTAAGACTGCTTCTGAGTATGCTCCTGATCCCGCCTGCCCCTTGCGGCTTTCAGAAAGTTTTGCTGAGTTCGTACACGCCAGTGTGGCGCTCCATCGTAAAACGCCAGAGAGACACAGTATTTTTCGTGATCTTCAGGGCAGTTTATGAAATATCCGGGCTAACAATATGACTGATTTGATTATAAACTCATTCTATTCATTGTGAGGATAAATGACACAATGAGTTAACAGTCATGTTATTAAATAGTCTTGAGGAACTAAAAACTTTTTATGCGCTCAAATGAACTAAAGCAGCTGGTTGTCAATGCTCTTGATGAGCTTAAAGGCAATGATATTGTTACTCTGGAAGTCTTCGAACTGACCTCTGTAACCGACCATATGATCATTGCCTGTGGGACATCAAACCGCCATGTAAAATCATTAGCCGATAATGTCATTGAAAAATGCAAAAAGCAGGGGGTTCGCCCACTGGGTACGGAAGGTGTTGAGAAAGCTGAGTGGGTGCTGGTGGATCTGGGTGATGTGGTTGCTCATATCATGTTACCCGCTGTGCGCCAGTTCTACGACCTCGAAAGTTTATGGGATATGAAAAGCATGCCGGAAGTTAGCGAGCAGCCCTGATGCGCATCCGGTTATTGTCTATAGGTTCACGCATGCCCGGCTGGATTGATGAAGGGTATAACGAGTACAGCCGTCGGCTGGGCAAAGACGTAAAGCTGGAACTGGTTGAAATTCCCTTGGGAAAACGAACTAAAAGTTCAGATATCAGCCGTTTGCAGGAAAAGGAAGCCACGCAGATGCTGGGCAGTATTGGGCAGGGAGATCTCGTTGTTTCTCTGGAGGTGCCAGGTAAGCCCTGGAGCACAGAGAAGCTGGCAGATAACATGGGGGACTGGTTGCGGTCGGGTTGTAATGTCAGCTTGTTAGTGGGAGGGCCTGAAGGTTTGCATCCCCGCTGTGTGGCGCATGCCGATTTGCGTTGGTCATTATCTCCTTTGACTTTGCCTCACTCCATTGTTCGTGTTGTTGTTGCGGAGCAGGTGTACAGAGCCTGGAGTATTCTGCAAAACCATCCTTATCACAAGTGATTATTCGTAGAAGGGACTTCTTGTCATACTCTGGTAACAAGCCCTTTGTAATGAAATGAAAACAAAAGCGATAGAGTACTGCTACCTATGCCAGCAGATGCCTTTAAGGACCATAAAGCGGAAGCCCGACTTGTCAATACCCGTGTCTGGATTGCTGTCGTGCTTATGCTCCTGTTGGTGTGTGGGCTGATTTCCCGCCTCTTTTATCTTCAGGTTATCCGGCACAGCGAGATGTCAGTCCAATCCGATGAAAACCGAGTGCATCTACGGCCGATTCCACCTACACGGGGACTGATATACGATGCCAATGGCAAACTGCTTGCCATGAACCGCTCCAGTCGTATTCTTTCTATTGTGAGTGAGCGTGTGGAGGACACCGGTACTTTGCTGGATACTATTGGGAGTCTCATCCCCCTTTCTGACAGCGAGATTGAGAGCTATCAGCGCCGTACTAGCAGTGTCAGACCCTTTGAGCCAGTTCCCCTGAAGTTTGATCTGACCGATGAAGAAATGGCCTTGATATCCGTTAACCAATTTCGTTTACCGGGTGTTGAACTCAATGCTGAACTTGTGCGGTATTATCCAGAGGGAAAGATTTATGCGCATAGCGTCGGTTATGTTGGGCGGATTAATGATCGGGAAATACAGACTATTGATAGCGCTCGCTATAGTGGTACCCACTCAATCGGTAAAATCGGCCTTGAAAAGTATTACGAAGATATTTTGATGGGAGAACCAGGCTATAAAGAGGTAGAAACAAACGCTCAAGGACGTGTAGTTCGTGTACTTAAGGAGGTGCCGCCAACCCCTGGTAAAGATTTGCAGCTATACCTGAATACGTATTTACAGAAAGTGGCCCTTGAGGCTATAGGAGATCGTCGTGGAGCAGCTATTGCCATGGACCCTAAAACAGGGGGAGTGATGGTGATGGTTAGTAACCCATCTTTTGATCCTAACCTGTTTGTGACCGGGATTGATTATAAAACTTACAATGATCTTAATACTAGTATGGAACGACCGTTGTATAATCGTGCCAGTCTGGGAGAATATCCTCCAGCGTCAACTGTAAAACCCATTATGGGTCTTGCCTTGCTGTCGGAAGGTTTGGTAAAAGCAAGCGACCGTGTTTACGATAATGGCTATTTTCAGATACCTGGCAGTAGTTATCGGTTTAGAAACTGGAAACGTGAGGGGCACGGCTGGGTAAATCTACGGGATGCCATCATTCTTTCCAATGACGTTTATTTTTACAATCAGGCCAGTAAACTTGGGATTGATGGTCTGCATGACTTTGTCAGTCAGTTTGGCTACGGGCGGGAGACCGGTATTGATATTGGTGAAGAGCGGCCCGGGCTGCTGCCCTCAAGAGCATGGAAAAGGGAGCACTATGACCAGCCATGGTACCCGGGAGAGACGGTGAATGCGATTATTGGTCAGGGTTATATGCTGACGACACCTGTCCAGATGGTGGAATCAACAGCCATCATTGCCAATCGTGGCAAACATGTCATACCTACGCTGGTTAAGAGCGAAAAAAACCTGGATAAGCCGTCCGATAAGGACGTTAATTTGGGTAGCCCGAAAAATTGGGAGTTGATCATTGATGCCATGGAGCATGTGGTCAGCTCACCGAGAGGCACGGCACACTGGAGTATCGGGCGGAATATTAAATACACCATGGCGGCAAAAACCGGAACGGCACAGGTTGTTAGTATTCCCCAGGGTGAAAAATATGATGCCGAAAAACTGAAAATGTATCATAGAGATCACAGCTTGTTTATTGCGTTTGCACCGGTAGATGATCCTCAGATTGCGATTTCAGTTGTACTTGAGAACAGCAAAGGGGCAGCGAATGTTGCCCGTAAAATAGCCGATGCCTATCTGCTTCCCAAACTGGAAGAGGCAAAGTAATCGTATGTCGAATCAGGATTTTGTCCGGCAGCTAGGCAAAGAGCATAACCTTGGTAAGGGCGCCAACTGGTGGCAACGTTTGCATATTGATTATGTAATGCTGTTGTTTTTAGTGCTGCTGGCAGTCAGTGGCTTGTTTGTGCTCTACAGTGCGACAGGCAAGGATATGGATGTTATTATCCGTCAATCCATCTATCTGCTGATCAGCTTTTGTGTGATGCTGATCATTGCCCAGATACCACCACGATTATTGATGATATGGTCCAACTGGTTTTATCTGGTAGGGGTTGCCCTGCTGGTGGCCGTTTTATTGCACGGGATTGAATCAAAAGGCGCCCAACGATGGATTCAGCTACCGGGCTTTCGCTTTCAGCCATCAGAAATCATCAAACTGGTTATGCCCATTGTTGTTGCGACGTATCTGGCTAAAAGGGCGCTGCCCCCTTCGGTCAAAAATGTAGTGATCACGTTGGCGATTATTGGTGTGCCGGTGTTGCTTATTGCAAAGCAGCCGGATTTAGGGACTTCCCTATTGATCGGCGCTTCCGGTTTTTTTGCGTTACTGTTGGCAGGGCTAAGAAAACGATTGATTTTTTCGACCATACTCCTGGCTATACCTGCGGTCTTAGTGATGTGGAAGTACCTGATGCACGACTATCAGAAGCAGAGGGTGCTGACCTTTTTAAATCCTGAAAGTGACCCTTGGGGTGCTGGCTGGAATATTATCCAGTCAACCATTGCTATTGGTTCCGGCGGACTTTACGGAAAAGGGTGGATGCAAGGCACACAGTCCCATCTGGACTTTCTCCCTGAAAGCCATACAGACTTTATCATTGCTGTGCTGGCTGAGGAGTTTGGCTTGCTGGGCTGTCTTCTGCTACTGGCTATTTATGCCCTTATAATTGGGCGGGGGATTTTTATTACTCTGAATGCACAAACACTGTTTGGTCGCTTGTTGGCGGGCAGTATTACTCTGACGTTTTTTGTCTATGTCTTTGTGAATATAGGCATGGTCAGTGGCATACTGCCTGTTGTGGGCGTGCCCTTGCCAATGGTCAGTCGTGGGGGCACCTCGCTGGTGACTTTGATGGCCGGGTTTGGAATGTTAATGGCTATCCATTCAGACCGGAGTTATATACGTTCTGGGTAGAAGCCATTGGTATTGTTACACCACTACTCTTATCTTATGGTTAATACCAATGGCGCTTTTCAGCTACGCCACCAGGAGCCTGTCGGGCTTATGCTTTCGAGCACAAAATTCAGTAGGGCGAGTCAGAATTTTCGATCAATTTGTGCGAATAGTTGACCTGTTTAAGCAAATTGATCGGAAATTCTGGCCGCACTTTCTCGCACTTTCTCGCATTTCGTGGATTTTAGGCCGAAATTGTCTTAAGTCCGACAGGCTCCTAGGAGCCTGACCGAGAATAGCGCCCGTAGTGAGGATTACGAGAAATTGAGGATAAAAATTTCTGCTTCTGAGGATAATAGTGGGGCTATTTGACGAAGAAGCAGGAATTTTTAGACCCATTTATCGCAACCGCAGTAGGGTAGTCTATTCTCGGTCAGTCTCCTAGGTTCGCAATATAAACAATAATGCGTTATTAAAATGCCTCTTAGTAGCTAAGCTACTAAGAGGCATTTCGCCTTGTCGCCTTGTTTTTATATCCAACTTGCCATGCTTGTCAGAATGACTAGAAAAGCTATTGGTATTAACAGAACATAACCATAAGAAAAAATAAGCGCCTGTGAAAAAACGGTATGCATGCCATTTGTTATTTATAGGTTTCGCAACCGCATTAGCGGAGCTGAAAAAATTAAAAACCTATCAGATGGCATGGCTTATTATAAATGCTCACTGGTGAAACCTCCATCCTTCTTAGTCAGAGAGTTTTAATACAGTCCCTAATTCATTTATTTGTTCTTCTGTCAACTCATTCTCTTTTTCAGGACTGTCAGGGTCATGAGGTGGTGCGCAGCAGACGATCATTTTCACTATCTCAAGCGTTTGATTTTCTCTTCCATACCAGCAGAAGCCCGGGTATTTTTCCTTGCTCATCCCTTCCATTTCTTGCCGACTGCTTACGAAATGTCCCGAATACATGTAAAAATTACGTTTTGGGTAGTAATGTTGTTCTTTTGCTTCTACAAATACATGAGATTTTCTACACAGCTTGTCTTTTGATATAAGGGCCACCTGGAGCTTGATTGGCTCTGAAGGTGGAGGATCTATTCTAACCTGCAAAGCTATCATAGTGTTGTGGTCAAATTCTTTTTCTTTTGAATCTATTAACAAAACAATTTTTTCATTTAAAGAATCAACGTCGTCGGAATCCTGCTCACTGCCCCAGTGAATTGATATCGGTTTATCTGCCCCTTCCGAACTGATGCAGCACCGGGGGGGTAACTCAAATTTAATCTTTTTCCCATCAACTTTAATCGTTTTTCCATCAAGATATACAGCCCAGTTTTTTGGTAGCACTTGCTCATCATTTTCTTCCTTATAGAAACGGCCAAATGCGGGCTTAAGGTTTGCGAAAGCGTATGAATTACATGAATAGTTGTTGAGGTGCACCTTACCCTGTCCTGTTGAATACAGGGTGCTAGTCTCCAGCTCTTGCCAATAAGAGGGCCTACCCACACCTATGTTGTAGTTATCATCAGAGGGAGACTCCTGAGTCCCTGTAACATTGGACAATGGCTTCTTAAGTTTTTTTCTTTTCTTCTCCTTTCCCTTTTCCGTTCCCTTTTTCTTTTCCTCAGAAGAAGCGTCAGATGGCTTTTTATAACGGCCGAAAACTGAACGCTTACCCTTGTCGGATGAAGATTGCGGTTCAGGACTGCGACTTCGACTTTTTTTTGTCATATCTTGAACTGTAGTCTGTTGCGCGTCTGTCGTTTTATTTTGCTCACCCTCAGGGAGGGAACTGTTCATCGCTTTCTGGTCATCGGTCCCATTGGAACCTGAAGTTACTGAAGCTGCCGGAGTTTCTGGCGAAGAACCCGATGCTTCTCCAGTAGGCTCATCACCAAGCTTACCCCGATTAAGCGTTCCATCTCGTTGAGGAAGGCCCCTTCTCCTTGCAGGTTTTTTACTTTCCTTTCTTTCCTTTGCTTCAAGTTCATCTCCCACAGCACAGGCTTCGCCCATTTTTCCTGGAAAGGGGGTAAATGACAATGCGCTCAGACATGCCAGACTGATGGATACGGCCAATGCTTTGGGTGCTTTTGATAAACTCCTTGTCGGTATGAGTGCAGACCAGGATGGCTTTTTACAGGATAAAAAAGGTATTACTTTCACGGTCAGTGCCTCGTATGCATAATGTAAGTAAAATGCCTACTTGTAGATATAGTTTAACTTTCTGAAATATCAAAAAATACGTGTTCACTTTATTATCAGGGTATTTAATCCATAAAATATCCTTCACTCAACCGGCATAATAATAAGAAGTAAGAAGGAGGCTTTATCAGAAATGCCTGTATAAAAACCTTTGTTCAGGATAGTTTCATTTAAAGAAAATACGACAATTTTTGATTTACGCAAAGGTGGGAATTTACTACTTTAGTCGGTCTCCACCTTTATAAAAACGACGCTGACATAATTATTATTAATACTTGAAAAATATATGGCTATAAAAAAACGACATATAAAATGTAATAATTTTCCACTGTCTGCCAGACCCTCTGTAGTTGATGGATGTAAGGCAGCAGCATGAACTAGACGGTAATGCTAAAATGTATAACAGATAGGGTGGCTATTTCACATCAATTTCTTTACAGCCTCTGAATCATCAATAAAAAACAATCATGTGAATTCATATTGGTAAAATACAGACAATTATTTACGTTGCGCTACCACCATGTGGAAGATAGCTAGCTGATTGAAAAACAGGTTTTATTTAATTAACAGGTACTTATTAAAAAAGCGTAAAGGAAAGATAAAACACTTAAAAATTATTGCCACAAAAAATTGAAAAAAGACTGTTAGTAATAGTGTTATTAAGTAGAGGGTAGTGGGTCAGATGTGTGGGTGAGCATCAAAATACCAAATTCCACTTTTTACACTTTTTACACTTTATTGATCAGCAACCCTATGACAATACCGCGCATCTTCTCGAGCGTTGAAAAGCAGGTTGTCCAACAGGCTCCTGGTGGCTTTATCCACGTCCTGAAGTTGAGATTTTTGCGCTCTATTTTTTGTGTATTTCTCTTACCCATTTTATGCTTTTCGGGTTCCAGATTTCCCTCATAAGCGCCCCGATCATCAGAAGGTTCGAGTAATACCTTGATAGCGGGTTATTTGCCTGTCAACATTGACAAGCAGTCTTAAACGTCATGCTCCTACTGCGGCTACCATAAATGGGTCTAAAAAGCCGCTTTTGTTCGTCAAATAGTCCTGCTATTCTCCCACAAAAGCGACTTTTTATCCTCCATTTCTCGCAGTCCTCGCTACGGGCAGACTTTTAAGACTGCTTCTGAGTTTTATCCGCCATTTATCCGGCTCTTGCCAGGCACAGACCGTTAAAACAGCTTCTGAGCAGGCGAAAAAATACCTGAATGAACAATAATAGCCTCTTCAGATAGTGGTAACTCAGCCACCCTGCTAGTATTCTTGCAGGTTTAATCCAGATTATAGAACGATGATGGAAGAGCACTACCACCCCCTTCAATTAGAAGCCCAGGCGCAATCTTTCTGGGAAGACAACAAAAGCTTTGCCGTAACAGAAGACCCTGAGAAGGAAAAATATTACTGCCTGTCCATGTTCCCATACCCAAGCGGTAAGCTGCATATGGGGCATGTGCGTAACTATACCATCAGTGATGTTATCACCCGTTATCAGCGTATGCAGGGCAAGAATGTACTGCATCCCATGGGGTGGGACGCTTTTGGCTTGCCTGCTGAGAATGCGGCTATCAAGCACAAAACAGCGCCAGCGCTTTGGACTTACCAAAATATCGACGACATGAAAGGCCAGTTCAAACGTCTTGGCTTTGGCTTTGACTGGGACCGGGAGATTACCACATGTAAGCCAGACTATTACAAATGGGAGCAGTGGTTTTTCACCCAGCTTTATGAGAAAGGGCTGGTGTACAAAAAAATGGGAACCGTCAACTGGTGTCCCAATGACGCCACGGTCCTGGCCAATGAACAAGTTGAAGACGGTCGCTGCTGGCGCTGTGATACCAAAGTTGAGCGTAAGGAGCTGCCACAGTGGTTTGTGAAAATCACGGCTTATGCCGATGAATTGCTGACTGACCTTGAGCGGCTGGAAGATTGGCCGGAGCAAGTCAAAGCCATGCAGCGCAACTGGATTGGTCGTTCTGAAGGTGTGCGAATGACCTTCGAGGTAGCACCAGAGTCCATTGCTGACTTAAACGATGCCCCTGCCAGCTTCAGTATCTACACCACCCGCCCCGACACCGTTATGGGAATCACCTATATTGGTGTGGCCGCAGAACACCCCCTGGCCAAAGCAGCCGCAACCAATAACGCTGAGTTAGCGGCGTTTATTGAGCGGTGTAAACAAAATACTGTGTCTGAAGCTGATATGTCCACGATGGAAAAAGTGGGCGTTGATACGGGCATTAAGGCTATTCATCCTGTCACCGGAGAAGCCGTGGCGGTCTGGGCAGCTAACTTCGTGCTGATGGATTACGGCACGGGTGCTGTTATGGCTGTACCAGGCCATGACCAGCGTGACTTTGAGTTTGCCACTGCCTATGGACTCCCCATCAAAGCGGTTATCAAGCCCGCTAGCGATGATACTGACTGCGACTTGAGTAAAGCAGCCTTTACCGACAAAGGCGTGCTGGTTAACTCCGGCGAATTTAATGGTCTGAGTTCTGAGCAGGCTTTTAATGCTGTTGCTGACTGGCTGACAAAAGCAGGCAAGGGTGAAAAGCAGGTCAACTACCGTTTGCGTGACTGGGGAGTGAGTCGCCAGCGTTATTGGGGAACGCCAATCCCCATGCGTTACCTTGAAGATGGTACAGAAGCGCCTGTTCCCCTGGCTGAACTCCCCGTGCGCCTGCCTGAAGATGTCGAAATTGACGGCGTACACTCACCCATAAAGGCCGACCCGCAATGGGCAAAAACCCACCATAACGGGCAACCGGCTCAGCGTGAAACCGATACCTTCGATACCTTTATGGAGTCGAGCTGGTACTTCGCCCGTTATTGTTCCCCCCATAACGACGAGGCCATGCTTGACCCTGTCGCAGCTAACTATTGGCTGCCTGTGGATCAGTATGTGGGAGGGATTGAGCATGCCGTGATGCACCTGCTTTATTCCCGCTTTTTCTATAAACTGCTGCGTGATGCCGGGCTGGTTGACAGTGACGAGCCTTTCAAGCGGCTACTGTGTCAGGGTATGGTTCTGGCTGATACCTTCTATACACTGGATGAGAAAGGTATCAAGCACTGGGTTTCACCTACGGAGGTGACTACTGAGCGAGATGAGAAAGGGCGCCTGGTCAAAGCAGTCCATACACACACAGGTGATACGGTTCACTACGCGGGCATGAGTAAAATGTCCAAGTCGAAAAACAACGGCATTGATCCTCAGGCAATGATTGACCAGTACGGTGCTGACACTATCCGCCTTTACACAATTTTTGCCTCACCACCGGAGCAAACGCTGGAATGGTCTGAAAGCGGTGTGGAAGGGGCTAATCGTTTCCTGCGTCGTCTGTGGAAACAGTTAGCAGACCTTCAGCGACTCGGTGATATTGCTGCTGTTGACCCTGAAGTTCTGACCCGGGAACAAAAAGACTTGCGTCGTAAAACCCATGAGACGCTGAAAAAAGTGTCTGATGATTTCGGTCGTCGCTTAACCTTCAACACCGCTGTTGCTGCTGTCATGGAGCTAACCAATGCTACCGGCAAATTTTCAGATACCTCTGAACAGGGTAAAGCTGTTCTGAAAGAGGCACTGGAAGTCACAACGCTGCTTATTGCCCCCATTGCTCCCCATATCACTCATGCTATGTGGCAGGCACTGGGACACAGTGAACCGGTGGTTGATGCAAAATGGCCGGTTGTGGATGAGTCTGCCCTTATCAAAGACTCTATTACCCTGGTCGTACAGGTAAACGGTAAAGTTCGTGTTAAGCTCGATGTTGCAGCAGATATGGACAGGGCCGCTATCGAAAAGCTGGCACTGGAACAGCCTAACGTGACTAAATTCACGAACGGTAAAACCATCGCGAAAGTGATTGTTGTGCCAGGTAAGCTGGTGAATATTGTCGCTACTTAACAATCCGCCCTCTGGTGCGGTGAGTGTATAGCCATTACTGCACCAGGTATTTCTCCAAGGCTTTAAATAACAGGTCGCGGTCCAAAGGCTTGGTCAAATAATCATTCATGCCATTATTCAGCGCTTTTTCCCGAAATTCGGCAATGGCATGGGCGCTGAGTCCAACAATACAGGTAGGATCAATGGCTGAATCACTTTCATACGCTCTGATATCTTCGGTTGCGTGGTAGCCATCCATTACGGGCATTTCACAATCCATTAGCACTAAATCCCACTTCGCCGGATCCGCTTTGTAGGAATCCACCACTTCCTGTCCATTATTTGCAAATACCGGAATAATACCTATTTTTTTCAATAGTCGCTTTAAGACCAACTGATTAGCGAGGTTATCCTCAGCCACCAACACAGCTTTACCCTCAAATAGCGCAGGGTCTGGGTATGATGAGTCCATTTGTTGTTCTCCGGTATTCCTTCAGGGTTATGTGTTCTACTATGACGAAAAGAAGAAGCCTTTGGCAATGACATTTTCCTTGCAAAATACATGAGAGACTGGACAGGGAAACGATAAATAGCGATATTAGTGCACAGACCCTTATACTAACCCGGATATTTCATAAACATGCTCCTGGCCTTGCTTGCTCCTTGCGACTCTAAGGGAGTTTTGCTCAGTCGACCGTACTCCCCGGTACGGCGCTCCCTCGCAAAATCCCTTAGAACCGCAAGGTCCCGCGCAATTCTCAGGGCAGTTTATGAAATATCCGGACTAAGAAGCTTTGGGTTTTGCCGGGTTTGTGTTCTTATATCAACAGACTCTGGAGCCGCTGGCTGCTTTCGGTCACAATCATGGTTAAATAACTATTTCTCATCCTGATACAATAACGATAACGGAAAGGAGTCACACGGATGATGAGTGAACAACAACAGGTCAGGCGCGTTCTGGAAGAACGCATAAAGCAGTTTAAAGCATGGTCAGACACTAAACCCAAAGCAACAGGAAGACTCATGATTCGTAAGTTTCCCTGCAAAGTCGACCTGCTGGAATACAGAACCACTGACGAAAATAAACAGCCCTCGGCTCAGGCCCTCCTTAGAGTTACCTTTTCTAATCAACGACAAATCTGGTCAGCTGATATGACTCTGTCATTTTTTACCCGTACTGTCAGAAAAGCAGGCTATGAAGATCTAAAACCGGGGCTTTATTTTCATACCAAACCTGAGTCTGGTGAAAAGCCTGAATTAATTAAATCCTTTAAAGTCATTATGCGACACCGAGGTGCTTATGAGCCGGCCGACTTTAACGAGTGGTATGCATACTGGGTACAGCGGGTATTAAAAGACGCCGCGATTAAATGCCTCTTTGCCCACAAGACACTGGTGTCTGACAATGAAACAGAAGTGGCATCTTATCAATTTTAATCGACAAGTGACAGCTGCTATGCTTTGCATAGCAGCACCATTCTTATTTCAGCAGTTCACCCTCTACGCGTCGGTTTTTCTGACGGCCTTCAGCAGTATCGTTACTGGCTAAAGGCTCACTGGAGCCTTTGCCTACAGCTTCGAGACGCTCAGCAGAAATTCCATAGTTATTTTTCAGGACATCACTGACGGCTTCCGCGCGACGCAGGGACAGGCCCTCATTGTACAGGGCACTTCCTTGATTATCGGTGTGCCCTACAACTCGCAGGTGGGCTTCAGGGTAACGATTCAGGTAATCACCCATTTTTTTAATCAGGGGATAGTAGTTTTCCTGAATGACCGCGGAGTCAAAACCAAAACCAACCTGGAGATTAATGGGGGCTAATGGCGGGCAGCCGGTTTTATCCACTTGAGCATCTGCCGGGCTATTTGGACATAAATCCTTTGTATCAGCCACACCGTCCATATCACTGTCTGCTGGCATAACCTTTGACGGGACGGGTTCTGGTTCTGGTGCCGGCTCAGCAACGGAGCCAAACGTCCAGGTCAGTGCAACTTTGGCCATACTTTCAGTCTGGTCGTAATCCAGACTGCGAACAGCACGTAAATCAGCACTTACAGACAGGTTAGGTGTCAGTGCTTTGCGCAAACCACCACCAAGGCTCAGACGGGTATCTTCACGATTGCTGGTGAATTCACGGTTTTCGTCAAAGTGACCAATGCCCATCACCGCATAAGGTGTCCAGCTGCCATCCCACGGAGTCATGTCATAGAAGGCATCGAGCCGATAGTCTTTGATTTTCGCTTCACCACCAGCTTTCTGGTCTGTGCCGTAGTCAGAGTATACTGCTTCCAGGCTGAAGCGGTCGTTAAAGCGGTAGCCAAGACCAATTTCCGGTGCCCAGCTGTCGTCTAGCTTTCTTTTACTATCAAAGTTGTTGTATGCCCCCCCCAGAGAAAAAGTCATCCCTTTGTCAATAACTGTATCCGCCATTGCCCCTGTAGTGATGACAGCTAAAACTGACGCACTGAGAAACGTACGGGAAACAGAGTGAAAACCCATTGCAAACTCCTTGAACAACATCGTGTGTATTTTTTTCCAAGTGTTACCGTAAATTTTATATTATCCGGTATCCACTGCTACAGTAAGGCAATAATAAAATATTTAAAAGACTATAAACGTGTTATTGTGCGTTAAAAACACTATTGTTAGTTTATTTTTGAGAAAATGGTAAAAAAACACCTTGATACAAGTTACCATCGACCAGTTTTATCCCCCCCAGAATCCGTTGTAAAACAAGGGAAGTGTAATTTTGGTACCTTTAACAAAGCAATAAAAACGATCAACATGTTAGAAGCCGATCGGCCCCTTGGCTGGCCTGCACCTGCTCTGATCAGTAATTTTCGTCTCAAAGAGTGGGAAGCCATTCAGCTTGCCTGCTCTGACTGGTTTTTCTGTTTAGCCGTCTATAACACCAAAAGTATCGGTACCGCAATCATCATGGCATTCCATCGGGTAACGGGAACCATGCATGTCTACCAGCATAAAGTACCTTTTTGGCGGTTAAAAGTTCCCCGGGGTTTAGGCAACACTTACTGCTACTATCACAGTAAGCGTTTAAGCATTGATATCCACAATTATCTTGATAATGATTGCTTGACGCTGAGGTTCTTTGCCAGGGGCTTCCCGGGTAAACCCGATATTGAGGGGGCATTTACGGGATACTATACAACAACACCTATTGTGACGGTTCAGCCTTTTAGCAAGAATCGCCCACTTTATTCCCACAAGGCGCTCATGCCTGCTGATGGCAGCGTGTTTCTTGACCACAAGAAGTGTGATTATCCAATACACACTACCAGCATGATTGTTGATGACCACAAAGGGTTTTATCCCTATGTAATGGAATATGACTGGGTGAGCGCATTAGGTTTTAGTTCAGCAGGAGACCTCCAGGGGTTTAATCTGACCGATAATCAAATTGTCGATCAGGAACAGTACAACGAAAACTGCTTATGGTTGAGTGGGCAAATGTATCCACTCCCTCCTGTGACAATCAACCGCCCCGGTGGAGTGAGAAAAACCTGGCATATTACTGATAAATATGGTCAGGTGGATTTGTACTTTGAGCCCCTTGCTGATGTAACGAGCTATTTAGACCTACTGATTGCTAAAACAAAATACCATGGCCCAACGGGTCGTTTTTCTGGAAGAATTTCAGTAAATCACAAAATTAATACCTTATTTTCAGGCTTTATTGGTATGGGAGAAATGAAGTATGTCAAGCTTTAATACGACAAAGTATTATTAATAGCCTGCTCTGACTCAATGGCGCTAACGTAAGGGATGACTGCTGATACACTTTGAGTTTGCTGTCAGTCATGCTGGTTTGTTTTATTGTTTGTTGAAGGCCTGTGCTCAGTTTACGCCCGGTATTTTTCCATAAACGGCGACAGTTTCCTGTCAAGGAAAGTGAACGTTCGATCACCCAACGCTGAGAAATAACTGCAAAAGTATGAAGCTCACTTCTTTTGGCTACCTGTACAGAGGCACCAGGTATTTCATCGGTGGCGTTGGCGAAAGGTTCGTCCATATAACAGCCCTTAACGAACACAAATTCTACCTTTGACAAGGTTGATTTGTTGCCGTTGAAAACCACCAGAGTTCCGGCTCTGTCATCAAACTGTTTTGACATTCATCAGCACTTGTACTTATTTATTGACTATGTGCTTAGTCATGGATTGCTCGGAAGGGGCTGGCTCTGACAGCTTTTTACTGCTGTTTTACTTCTCGGGTAAGCCTTATAGTCTTTTGTGAACAGCTTCTTAGGGGAGTGTAGTAGTAATACTTAATCCTGTCTGCCCAAGGGTTACCTTTTTCGTGATTTAGATTTTGGTTTATCACCCTCTATCTAAATCAGTATCCTCTCTCCTTTTTGAAAAGAAATGTCAGGTTAGGTCTTGACTACTATATTTTGGAGTTTATGTGAAGCATCGAGTCTTTTGGCCGACGTTCTTGGTTTTGCTTGCGGGCATTACCTACAGTTTTATTGATGGCGATGGGTTTCTGTCGTCCATGACCGCGATGAACAACTGGATTCTCACAAGTTTTGGCAAACTGTTTTGTGTGACAGCGCTCGTCATGCTGCTTGTTGTCATCGCAGCCTATATTTCCCCGTTGGGAAAAATCAAAATCGGTGGGCCATCTGCGAAGCCTTTGCTCAGTCGATGGAAGTGGTTTTCCATCGTTCTTTGTACGACTGTTGCCATTGGGATTTTGTTTTGGTCAGCGGCAGAGCCCGTGTTTCATTTTATCAGGCCACCGGCGTTTTCAGGTGTAAAGCCGGGGTCTGCCGAAGCTGCTAAGTTTGCTATGTCGACGATGTTCTTGCATTGGACCTTCACGCCCTATGCGATCTATACGGTTCCATCACTGGTTTTTGCTTTGGTCTACTACAATAGTCGCGGTAGTTATTCGCTCGGCGCTCTGGTACAACCGATTTGCAAACACGCTGTTACAAAAAGTGTCGGTGAACTGATTGATGCGATCTGCCTTTATAGTTTGGTTGCCGGGATGGCGGCAGCCCTTGGAGCAGGGATGCTCACTCTAGCTGGTGGTGTTGAAAAATTGTTTGGGATTTCTGTCACCCCCTTTACTTTAGGAGTGGCTGCCGTTTCTATTGTTTTCGCTGTTGGTTTTTCATCGGTCAGTGGCCTGATGAACGGGATTCGCATTCTTTCGGACTGGAATGCAAAAATTTTTTTCGCACTCCTCTTGTTCGTCTTTGTCACTGGCCCAACTCTTTATATCATTCAACTTGGTGGTATTTCACTGATTGAGTACATTACTGACGTCATTCCCAGGACTGCTGCAATTGGCGCTGAGAATGATGTGGGCTGGTTTAATGGGTGGACCGTGTTTTACTGGGCCGTATGGATGGCGTGGGCTCCTGTGACGGCGCTCTTTCTAGGTCGAATCGGCTATGGCTATTCGGTTCGCGAATACATCGTCTTCAATTTTGTGTTGCCCTCTGTCTTTGGCATTGTCTGGATGAGCGTCTTTAGTGGTGCCGCCATTAATTTTCAGATGGAAGGGGTAACCAACCTTCATCAAACCATTGTCGAAGGTGGCGTAGAGCAAGCAATTTATGCATTGTTCGCCCAGCTGCCCGGAGCGAAGATCATAAGTTTCTTCTTTATCGGTATCTCATTCCTGTCTTTTGTTACCGCAGCAGATTCAAGCATTTCGGCTATGGGCGGAATCTCCTCTACGGGAATCTCTCCAGAAAGCCCTGAGGCATCTATGGGTGTCAAGATTCTTTGGGGAGTGTCTGTCGGTCTTGTGGCTTGGGTGATGGTGTCGTTTCTAGGTGTCGATGGCATCAAGATGAGTTCTAACCTTGGGGGGTTTCCTGCACTCTTTCTACTTATTGTCGTGACGTTTGCTCTGATCGCCATGATCGTTCGTCACAAGCAATATATTGGAGAACCACAGGAGGAGAGTCATGCTGTAGAAGAACAAGTAAGTCCTGTGGCCTGAGATGTTGTTCACAATCTTTTATGAGCTGCAATCGTTGATAAAAACTGCCTTTTTTCGCTGTTCACAAAAGATTGTGGGCAGCTTCCAAGAGGTACAGGATGAAAAACAGCTGTTTTTTAGGTTTCTCGAAGGTCGATGACGTTAACTTAAGACTCTAACCCGGATATTTCATAAACATGCTCCTGGCCTTGCTTGCTCCTTGCGGCTCTGACGGAGTTTTGCTCAGTCGACCGTACTCCCCGGTACGGCGCTCCTTCGCAAAATCCCTTAGAGCCGCGAGGTTCCGCGCAATTCTCAGGGCAGTTTATGAAATATCCGAGCTAACTCCCTATTTGCAAGGTTTGCCCAAGAAGTAAAACAGTTGTTATTGACCACTACAATTTTGCGGGGTCAGTGGGAGGAGCACCGATAGGTATTCTCAAGCAATACATCAAGCAGCAGAATAGACCTCATTAGGTGTCTTGACATTCTCCGCGCTATCTTCCCAGCACTAAAAGTACTGGGCTTGACGCTCTTTCCGGTCAGAAGCTCCTGGCTGGGGGAGCAGTTACTCCACAACCGCTTTTTCTTTGAAACGATGCCCTAAAGAAAATGCAGCATAACCCCAGACAAGAATCACTACGAGCAAAATAGCACCCAGGTAAGGAGTAATGGCACTAATAGTACCAAAGGTAATAATCAGCCCCTGTTGCACCAGAGAACCGCCCGATTTACCCATGCGCGCACCGACAACATCAAGAGCAGCTTTTCCTTTTACCTTTTGCTCTTCATCCAGAGGGATATAAGCCATCTCCTTGGTAGGATCAAAAAGTGAATATTTGGAGGACTTACTCATCACATTTTGCGCCATGCCAAAAATCACAGCGAGCATTAGCGGAGTAGTTCCCAGTGTTACAACGAGGCCATTCACAAAATCGCCCCCTAATACACAGATAAAAAAACATGCGCCAGTGAATAACAGTACGACGGGAGTAAACAGGGCACCCACCGTCCAGCCAAAACGCCGAATAATATTTCCACCGACAAATAGCATCATAAAAATGGCTGCAATACCGGTCACGCTTGTAAACAGTCCCATAAACTCAAGGTAGCTGCTAGGGTCAGGGTATTGTAATTTCAGCTGGTTTTTCCAGGTGACTTCAATGAGATTAATACTAAAGCCATAACCTACAATCAAAATAGATAGCAGGCACAAGTATTTTGAGCTTGCTAAATACTTCAAGCTTTCCCACATGCCCATCTGTGGTCGGACTTTTTTCTTTTTGCCAGGCTCCGTATTAATAAAGCGAGAGTCTGTGAAAACGTAGCGGTGCATCCAGCCATAAATGATCATAATCATAATGGAACCCAGTACGACAGCGAGCATCAAAAAATTAAGTGTAGACTGCCAGCGATCAACGTCCGAAGATGCGTCAGAGCAGGACTGCCCGAAAAAAATGATAATAGCCCCGGCAGCGGGCAAAGACAGGTTGCCTAATAATCCAAAGAGTGGATAAAAACGTTTTGACTCTGAAATTTTATTAGTATCATTAGCAAACCCCCAGAATAAAAGTGATAAAGCTACACTACCCCAGAGTTCTGACATGATATAAAATAACGAGCATGTCCAGTTTCTGAAAATGGCAATGAGACCCATAAAACCCTGCGGTAGCATGGCCTGCAGTTTATCAGCCAGATCTGTTGGGTGTAATACCTCTCGGAAAGCATAAATAAAGGGGAATATGGCAAAAAAAAATGTAAACGGTAACACGGAACAATAAAACAGGTTTTGTTTGCTCAGGCGATTACTCATTTGCATATACAGCATAACAAATAAAACCGCGCCCGGAAGAACGCCCCAGAATTTAAGAAAAGGTATAACTTCTGCGCCTGACCCTGCTGAGGTGACGACAAGGGCATCTTTGATATCTCGCAGTATCTGATAATTGAATAATACCAGAAAAAAAATGAGTACCATGGGAATCACTTTTTTCAACTCATACCCATGCACAGGCCAAAGTCTTGAACGCCACTTACCAAACTCAGTGTTATTGCTCATAAAGAAAGTGTCTCCCTTTTTTCGATAAGCGGCATAGAGGATTGCCTGTGACGTAAAATATACAGTGCTATTCTATATCTATATTGCATCTGGGATGCCTTGCTTGCTCAATGTTTTAATTAATAACACCGCCTCAGAAGGCAGGGTGTGAAGTTAATTCTCTGAGTTGTTCCCAGAAGTGGTCGAGAACGAAACACAGAAAGAATTAAAATAGTCCATATAGTGATATTTTGCTATGAGTAATGTGTTTTATTTTTTCAGTAAAACGCCGGGTTCAGGAAAATAATGACTAAGACCTTAGTTTATAAACTGATTTACAGTAAATGCCATACAAAAGCTATAGCGTATCTGGTGGTGGCCTAACGCTATGATTTTGCATAGCTATAGACGCTAGGAGGCTGTCCGAGAATAGACTGCCCTACTGCGGTGGCAGCAAATTGGTCTAAAAATTCGGAAATTTTTAGCAAATAGAACCACTATTCACTAAAAATTTCCGA
>NZ_JAVLSP010000064.1:0-22936 GCF_031528575.1 Candidatus Sororendozoicomonas aggregata | reverse complement strand
CTTTGAATGCCTGCATAACATCAGGAAGCGTGGGAAAGCGGCTCTATCCGGCCTTCTGGAGGTGTTGTTTGGATAACTCCCCGGAATCCATTAAGAGCCTTGAACAAAAATTGAGGCAATTGAGTGAGGGAATTTTCAGCTGCGTAACCTGAGTTAATCAGCTATTTCCGGTATTTCGTCCAAAGGGCAACTCGCGGCGAAATCCACACCATAAAAAACCGATGTTGTTAGATTATTATCATTGGATAAACCCGGCTGATTGCCCGCCAGAGAACCAGCCAATTCCTCTTGGATCATATTGTCAACATCATCAAGACGATGAGCTAATTCTGCTGGGGACAGAGTCGTCCCTGAAGGTTGCTGCAAGCTGGCTATGGGGCTCTGTTGCGAAAGCGCTGTTACAGTTGTTACCCCTACCCCTAGATGCCGATGCTCAGTGATTGTAGTAATACCACTTGAGGTCGCTACGCTGGCTGTAGTTGTAACAAGAGTAGGGCTTATTGCCACTACATGGGCTGTGCTGGTGGCGACGTTTCCATCGGGCAATGGCTGTATCATTGACTGTACGTAGCTGTTATTAGCGCGTCTATTAGCGCATCTTCTAGTTCCCTTATGCCTGTAGAGATTGCCCGCGGTTGTAAATAATGCCCCACAGTCGCTGCATTTGTGATCTCTGGCACCCGAATGGGTTACCGCGTGCCTTTGAAGGACGGCTGGATCGGTAAAACGCTTACCGCAGGAGGTGCATTTGTGTAGTCTAAGTTGGTAATGAACGCTGCTCCTGTGCCGTTCGAGTTGACCCGGTCGTCCAAAATCCTTACTGCAAAAGTCACAGGGGAATCTAGGACCCAAATGGACTGAATAGTGCTGTTGCAAAAGTTGGTAAGTTCCAAAATTCATACTGCAGGTGGGACAGGTGAATTCTGTTTCACCTGAAATATGAACCGACAAATGCGTGACTAGTCGGCCCGGATACTTAAAAACTTTATTACAAATATTACAGGGATAAATACCCGCTTTAGAATTAGGCATGACGTTCACACCTTTTAGCAAAGAACGCGCTTTTGACGAATCACTTTATATTGAAGGGCTTAGGCAGAGGAATGTTTTTAAAGGACACCTGTAAATTTGCTGAAATCAAATACTTTAATGGCTAAATCACCGGCACATACGGTGAATCTTTCTTTCAATCTACTGTGACTTCGCTGGAAGTACTGTCATTGAAAACAAAGCTTCATTGAGGCAACTGAGGGAATTTTCAGCTGCGTAACCTGAGTTAATCAGCTATTTCCGGTATTTCGTCCAAAGGGCAACTCGCGGCGAAATCCACACCATAAAAAACCGATGTTGTTAGATTATTATCATTGGATAAACCCGGCTGATTGCCCGCCAGAGAACCAGCCAATTCCTCTTGGATCATATTGTCAACATCATCAAGACGATGAGCTAATTCTGCTGGGGACAGAGTCGTCCCTGAAGGTTGCTGCAAGCTGGCTATGGGGCTCTGTTGCGAAAACGCTGTCACAGTTGTTACCCCTACCCCAAGATGCTGATGCTCAGTGATTGTAGTAATACCACTTGAGGTCGCTACGCTGGCTGTAGTTGTAACAAGAGTAGGGCTTATTGCCACTACATGGGCTGTGCTGGTGGCGACGTTTCCATCGGGCAATGGCTGTATCGTTGACTGTACGTAGCTATTATTAGCACATTTTCTGGTTTTCTTATGTTTGGCGAGATTGGACGCGGTTGTAGACGATGCCCCACAGTTGCTGCATTTATAATTTCTAGCACCCGAATGGGTTACCGAGTGCCTTTTAAGGCTGGCTGGATCGGTAAAAAGCTTACCGCAGAAGTTGCATTTGTGTGGTCTAAGTTGGTAATGAACGCTGTTCGTGTGCCGTTCGAGTTGACCCGGCCGTCCAAAATCCTTGCTGCAAAAGTCACAGGGGAACCTGGGACTCAAATGGGCTGAATAGTGCTGTTGCAAAAGTTGGTAAGTTTCAAAATGCGTACTGCAGGTGGGACAGATGAATTGTGTGTCACCTGAAATATGCTCCGACAAATGCGTGACTAGTCGGCCCGGATACTTAAAAACTTTATTACAAATATTACAGGGATAAATACCCGCTTTAGGATTAGGCATGACGTTCACACCTTTTAGCAAAGAACGTGCTTCTGACGAATCACTTTATATTGAAGGGCTTGGGCAGAGGAAAAGAACTGTCATCAGAAATAACTAGATAGCCCCCAAAAAAGCTACAGATGAACTATAACAATAGTCTGCAGGGATAACAATAACCTCAGAATTTTTCAAGAGAATTTCTCAAGGACACCCATTGTTTTTAATGTTTTTAAAAAGTTAAAAAATGTTTTTAAAGGACACCCATAAGTTTGCTGAAACCAAATGCTTCAATGGCTAAGTCACCGGCACATACGGTGAATCTTTCTTTCAATCTACGGTGACCTCGCTGGAAGTACTGTCATTGAAAACAACGCTTCATTGAGGCAATTGAGTGAGGGAATTTTCAGCTGCGTAACCTGAGTTAATCAGTTATTTCCGGTATTTCGTCTAAAGGACAACTCGCGGCGAAATCCACACCATAAAAAACCGATGTTGTTAGATTATTATCATTGGGTAGACCCGACTGATTGCCCACCAGAGAACCAGCCAGTTGCTGCAATCTAGCTGTGGCGCTCAGTTGCGAAAACGCTGTCACAGTTGTTACCCCTACCCCTAGATGCTGATGCTCAGTGATTGTAGTAATACCACTTGGGGTCGCTACGCTGGCTGTAGTTGTAACAAGAGTAGGGCTTATTGCCACTACATGGGCTGTGCTGGTGGCGACGTTTCCATCTGGCAGTGGCTGTATCATTGACCGTACGAGGCTATTATTAGCACATTTTTTAGTTTTTTTATGCTGGGTGAGACTGTACGGAGTCGCAAGAAATGCCCCACAGTTGCTGCACTTGTAATCTTTAGCACCCGTATGGACTTTCCAGTGCCTTCGAAGATTGGCTAGCTCGGCAAAACTCTTATTGCAGAGGTCGCATTTGTGTTGTTTCATTTTGAAATGAACGGCGTTCCTGTGCTGTTTGAGTGCACCCTCCCGTCTAAAAGCTTTACTGCAAAAGTCACAGGGGAAACTAGGATCCGAATGGACTAAATAGTGCTGTTGCAAAAGTTGGTAAGTTCTAAAACGCATACTACAGGTGGGACAGATGAATCCTTCAACACCCAAAATATGAACCGACAAGTGCGAGACTAGTTGGGCAGGATATTCAAAAACTTCATGGCAAACATTACAGGGATAAATACCCGCTTTAGGATTAGGCATGACGTTCACACCTTTTAGCAAAGAGCGCGCTTCTGACGAATCACTTTATATTGAAGGGCTTGGGCAGAGGAAAAGAACTGTCATCAGAAATAACTACGAAATAACTAGACCGCCCCCAAAAAGCTACAGAGGGACTATAACAATAGTCTGCAGGGATAGCAATAACCTCAGAGAATGTCTATGACCTCACGATTTCACAAGGCTCCCTTAAGTGCCGCGCAAATGAAGAGGGTGTCGCGAAACTCTTAATGTTCTCCGTCGTCATCCCGTACAGGGATTGTAAGGGATCTATGCCACAAGGATGTGAATCACTAAACCCGCATGATGCGTGCGGTTCGAGTGCCTTCCATAGAGCGTGGTTCCTGTACGTTCCCTGTGCAGGATGACGGTGCGGGGCGTATTTCAGAGTTTCGCGACAGCCTCTCAAAGTAAGGGGTTTCACGCTCGTTCGATGAAGTGGTTCCCACAGCGGTTTAATCGTTGCCAAAATACTCATCCGGATGGTTTTGTCCAAAAATACATTGTAGATAACTTTACAAAAAAAGATGCTAATATTATATATAACGCAGTTTTAATAATCTGAGTTAACCATGTCAAAGCCAAGGATAGAGAGAGCGCCACAGTTTGATTACAGTAAAAAAAGACATTTTGAAGAAATTCAGAAATATTTACATGATTATGGCGTGCTAGACAAAAAAGGCCGCTATCTTCACTGGTCTGAGTTTAAATGGCGGGTAAAACTCAATGACACGGAAACCCAAAAAGCATGGAAAGCGGTAAAATTCCACCGCCTGATGGCGGCCACGGAATTGCCCCTCAGGGATGAAAAAAAGCAGCCGTTTATGTTCTGCAAGCCCGCTAATATAGAGGCAAGGCTTCACCATCTGTCGACTACCGTCGGTGGCAGTGTCGCTACCGTTGCTGGAACGATTGCCTCTGACCGTATCCAGCAGAAATACCTTGTTTCCTCATTACTCATGGAGGAGGCAATTACCAGTGCCCAGATGGAAGGCGCGTCAACCACAAGAGAGATTGCCAAAAAAATGCTTGAGGACGGCAGAACGCCAGTGGATGAAGATGAGCGGATGATTCTCAACAACTACTGCCTCTTAAAACATGCCCAGGCGAATATAGATAAGCCGTTAAGCATTAACATGATACTGGACTTTCATCGTATCGCGATTTCGGGAACCGGCGAAAACAATGTTGTACCAGGTGACTTCAGAACGGGTGACGATATCTATATTGGCGACGGCCAAGGCCATATTGCCCACCAGCCCCCAAAGCATAAGTTGATACCCCAGCGGATGGCACTGCTTTGCGACTTTGCCAACGGTGAGTATAAACAATCCCCAAACGCGCCGTTTATACACCCGGTAATAGTCGCGATCACCCTGCACTTCATGATGGGATATGAGCATCCGTTTCGTGATGGCAACGGCAGAACAGCAAGGGCGCTGTTTTACTGGTATATGCTTAAAGAGGGCTACGATCTGTTCAAATACGTTTCCATAAGCAAGCTGTTAAAAGAGGATTCAAACGGGTATGGCGCATCATTTCTTTATACTGAGACAGACGGCAATGACCTGACGTACTTCATTGATTATCAGCTACAGATAATAGAAAAGGCATTTGCAGAGCTCGGTGACTACCTCAGCAACAAGTCCCGCGAATTTGAAGAGGTCATTGAACTGCTGCAAAGCTCAACGCTCTGTGAAAAACTCAACTTTGTCCAAAAAGATATCCTTAAAAAAGGCAGCAAAGAACCCGGACGCATCTTCACGGCCCGGACAGTATCGGTTGACTACGACGTGTCAGAAAACACCGCCAGATCACACCTGAACAGGCTGGTTTCCCTGAAGCTGTTGATGCAATCAAAAGAAGGCAGAACTACCCTGTATATTGCCCCCTCAGATTTACGTAACAGGTTAAAAAGCAGCTAACCAAAAAATAACCAAAAAATAACCCAAAATAACCCAAAAAGACTGTCCCTGTTCCCACTAACGTATCCTGTGGCGTGTGGGATGGCAGTGTGTGCCCACAAGAGGTTACACCCACCCCTGTTTGGCATTACAATGGCGCCATTGCGCAAGGCAGCATGGCTTTGACCATCGGCGCGGCAAACAGCAAACTGAGGAGTAAAGTCGATGACTCGGACGGATAAAAGCAGTGGGACGACACACTTCGGCTTTAAGCAGGTACCGAAGGGTGAGAAAGAAAGCAGGGTGGCTGGCGTTTTCCATTCTGTCGCCAGTAACTACGATATTATGAATGATCTGATGTCCATGGGCATTCATCGGGTATGGAAACGCTTTACCATTGAAATGTCGGCCGCTCGGCCCGGGCAGCAAATCCTGGATATCGCCGGTGGCACCGGTGACTTAACCAAACAGTTTTCCCGCATTGTCGGTCATACTGGCCGTGTGGTATTGGCGGATATTAATGCATCCATGCTCCATGTGGGCCGCGACCGCCTGGTGGATGAGGGAATCGCTGGTAATGTTGAATATGTCCAGGCAAACGCCGAATGCCTGCCCTTTGACGACAATACCTTTGACTGTGTCACCATCGCCTTCGGTTTGCGCAATGTCACCAATAAAGACGCCGCTTTACAATCCATGCACCGGGTACTTAAGCCCGGTGGCCGCTTGCTGATTCTGGAATTTTCCAAAACCCACAATCCCCTGCTGACTAAAGTCTATGATACTTATTCATTCAAAGTACTGCCGCTCATTGGCAAGCTGGTAGCAAACGATGCGGAAAGTTACCGCTATCTTGCCGAGAGCATTCGTATGCACCCGGATCAGGACACGCTGGAAGTTATGATGGAGGATGCCGGTTTTGTGAACACGGATTATCACAACATGACCGGCGGCATTGTTGCCTTGCACAAAGGTATTAAACCCTGATGAACAGTCCGTTTTCACTGAGTCGCTTATTGAGTGAACCCACAATTAAAATGGCTGTGCTGACTGGCCTTGAAAAGCAGCTGAACAAGGTTCTTCTCCTGGATCCGCTGACATTGAAAAAACTGGGCGAACTCTCTGGCACCGTCGTGGATGTTCAATGCTCTGACCCTGAGTTTCAGTGTTATGTTTTTTTGGATAAAGTCGGCCTTCGTTTAGCCAGCTACCATGAAGGTAGCGTGGATACGGGGCTGCGCGGCTCTTTAGTAACACTCGCTGATACGGTAGCACACCGTGATAATCCATTGGATAAAGTAGTGGGACTGGAAACCTGGGGCAGTGCGGATACTCTCAGCCGCTTAAGTGATATTCATCAGTCTGTTAAATTTGACTGGGAGGGTGCGCTGTGTAAAGTCTTTGGCGATATAGGGGGACATATGCTGTCCCAGGGGTTAAGCTTCGCTTCCGAACAGACGGCCAAAGTTCGTAAAACAGCCGTTGATAACCTGGAGGGCTACCTTCAAGAAGAGATACAGTTGCTCCCCTCTCGCAACGAAGTCGAAGCATTTGCTTCTGATGTAGCTGAACTACAATCTGCTGTGGATGCCCTGGCACAATCCATTAGCCCACTCAAACGATCATCTTGATCTAGGGGTTTGACTGTTGTCCCGTTTGTTAAAAATTATCAGTGCGGTTGCCCGCAACCGGCTTGATGATCTGGTTGATATTGACCGTATTCCTCTGACCTTCCGCTTGATAATCCGCCTGCTGCCCTGGCGTTATGCGGTTGCCAATACGGCACCTCGTGGTGAACGTATTCGTTGTGCCATGGAATCACTCGGGCCTATCTTCATCAAGTTTGGTCAGCTACTGTCTACACGACGGGATTTGTTGCCCGATGATATCAGTAAAGAACTGGCTATTTTGCAAGACAAGGTGCCCCCGTTTCCAACAGAGCATGCCATTGCCATTATCGAGCAAAGCCTGGAAGATAAGGTGGACGTGCTGTTTGAACGGTTTGACCGCGAACCGTTAGCCTCGGCGTCGGTAGCCCAAGTGCATAGCGCGCGTTTACTGTCAGGTGATGAGGTGGTGGTAAAAGTCATCCGCCCGGACATTGAGAAAATCATCCGCAAGGATATTCGCCTGATGTATGCCATGGCAAAACTGTTGGTGCGAATTTCCAAAGAGGCGCGCCGACTGCGGCCTGTTGAAGTCGTGGCCGATTATGAAAAGACCATTCTTGATGAGCTGGACTTACTCAAAGAGTCCGCTAACGCCTCGCAATTACGCCGTAATTTTTCCAGCTGCCAGTTGCTGTACGTCCCCCAGATACACTGGGATTATTGCCGTAAACACGTCATGGTCATGGAGCGGATTCATGGCGTGTCGGTGTCCGACGTAGAAACACTTCGTAAGCGCGGTGTCAATATGAAAACCCTGGCAGAGCGAGGGGTTGAAATTTTCTTCACCCAAGTCTTCCGCGACCGTTTCTTCCACGCTGACATGCATCCAGGTAATGTTTTTATTGATACTGATAATCCCCAACAGCCACGGTATATTGGTGTCGACTTTGGGATTGTTGGTACTCTGGAACCAGAAGATCAGCGCTATCTTGCCAGTAACCTGCTGGCGTTTTTCCGTCGCGATTACCGGAAAGTTGCCCAGCTCCATATTGACTCTGGCTGGGTACCGCGCAATACCAAAGTAAGTGAGCTGGAATCCGCAATGCGCACCGTGTGTGAGCCTATCTTTGAAAAGCCGTTGAAAGACATTTCTTTTGGGCAGTTACTGGTACGATTATTTCAGACAGCACGACGTTTTAAGATGGAAGTTCAGCCACAGCTGGTATTACTTGAAAAAAACCTGCTCAATATTGAGGGGCTTGGTCGGCAACTTTACCCTGACCTGGACTTGTGGAGCACCGCTCAACCTTTTCTTGAGCAGTGGATGAAAGATCAGGTACGCCCGTCATCAGTAGCGAAAGCGTTTAAAGAACATAGCACCGACTGGCTGTTTAATGCGCCCGTGATGGCAAATCAGGCCATGACCAGCTTACGTCAACTGGCTGAACAACAGGAAACCCTGACCCAGTACCAGCTTGAGGCTGAAAAGCGCAACACCCGCACCCGGAGATGGGGAAGCGCTGTCATTTTGCTTGCTGTCGGCGCCCTGTTGTATCCCTCAGCAGTGAAAGACTGGCCTGTCACTGCCATGCTATTAGCAGGCTTTGGTATTTGGCTAATGTCTCACTAGTGCAAACAAGCGTTAATATACATACAACCGTTACTTTGGTCGCTCCTGCGAAGGCGGGAGTCCATTTTCTGGTAGATTCCCGCCTTCGTGGGAATGACCACTTTATGGGTATTAGCGCTTAACAGCACCAGTACTCCGTCCAATAGCGTTTGATACGCGCTGATTTATTACAGCGCTTCTGGCTCAAAGGCTTTATGGATATTGCACGTATCAAATGCTGCCGGACAAGGTACTAGGAGCCTGTCCGGCTTAAGCTTTTGAGCATGAAATTCAGTAGAGCGAGTCAGATTTTTCGATGGATTTGTGCGAATAGTGGACCTATTTAAGCAAATTGATCGGAAATTCTGGCCGCGCTTTCTCGCGCTTTCTTGCGCTTTCTGAATTTTAGGCCGACATGTCTTAAGTCCGACAGGCTCCTGGCTAATGCGCTGAATAGTCAGTGGTGGCTTTTCGACCTGACAGGTCGGCGCAACCAATGGAGGCGCTCTGGTAACTCACGCCACCTTCGGGCACAACAAGGACAATAGACGCTTTTGTAATGACTCAGATCACTTTGTACCAGCGCCAAACTTTTTACACAAAACGCCGAAATAGTGCTCTGGTCGTACCCTTTGATAAACTAAAAATACCTTATCGTGCCAAACGGAGTTGGTGAATGAACCGGCAATCAAAGCAAGGACATACGTCCACTGATATAAACCCCAGTCTTAACTTATTAGCCAAATCTATTGATCCCAGCGGTACAGACTGCCCTCTGCTGCTAGGTGAATTTCCTGAAGTGCCTGAAGGTGCAGGATTATTCGCCGCATCAGAAACAGAGCATTCCGCAGTATCAGTAGAGGAAAGCGGTATGTTGATCAGAGAGGCCGCAGAATCCATTGAAACAGCAACCAATCAGGTGCTAGACGCTTTGCAACTGCGAGATCCAGAGACTTATAAACAGGTTTCCTTTTTTACACTGGATGACTTGATGAATATCAAATCCAACGCAGATGCATCCATGACACCCACTGCAGAGGGTGTAAAGCATTGCCTGGTATCCCGTGTGGCAGTTTTGCGCGGCTATTATGATACATTGGTAAACATTAAGCGCCAGGCAATGGGTAGCCATTATAGAGATGTAATTGAAAGAGATTATATCAACATGCTGATGAAAGCTCGCGGTAAAAAATAAAAACCATGCAATAAATAAAAAGCATGCCGACAGGCATGCTTTTTTATGGACAGGTTTCTGCAAAGGCAATAACGAGCCACGACAGCGGCCCCCACTTTCGTGGACGACGCTGGTATGGTTTTTTTCTCCTTAGAAGACAGTAGTAAACAAAACCACGCCCACGCAAACGGGAACAACCACCCGGATCATTGCTCGCCATAAATTGAACATACCCACGCTCAGCGCTAACTGGTTCATCAGGGTAGAGCGCTTCATTTTCCAACCGGCAAAAACAGCAATCAATACGCCACCTAATGGCATCAAGATACTGTTAGTCAGATAGTCAATAAATTCAAAAAAGTTCTTATCAAAAATGGAAAGCTTAAAGTCACCAGTAAACGAGAACACAGTACCCAAACCTACAAACCATACAGCAATACACAGGAGTGTTGTTGCTACAGGGCGGGTCAGATTGGTGCGCTCACTCATCCAGGAGACTGCAGGCTCCAACAGGGAAATCGCTGAACTGAGCGCTGCAATACCCACCAACACGAAGAAAATAAAGCCAAACAGCTCACCCATTGGCATATTGGCAAAAGCACTGGTCAAGGAAACAAACAGTAAGCCCGGGCCTGCCGTTGGCTCCATACCATTGGCAAACACAATGGGAAATACAATCAGGCCAGATACAATGGCCATAAGGGTATCGAGCACCGCAACATTAATGGCCGTTCTGCCAATGGAATTGGTTGATGGCATGTACGCACCATAAGCCATGAGGGCACACATACCCAAGCTCAGGGTGAAGAAAGCTTGACCAAGAGCAGCACTAATGGCTTCACCGGTAATCTTGCTGAAATCAACACTGAACATAAACTCAACACCGCGGGCAAACTGGCCTGTTTCCAGAATGCTGTATCCGAGCATTACCAACAGCAGGACAAACAACGCAGGCATCATTATCTGAAGTCCTTTTTCCAGGCCTTTATGGATGCCGCGGGCAGTAATGGCTAAAGTCAACACCATAAACAGAGTGTGAAACCCTACCTGACGAGTGGCTGATGCCGTTAATGCAGCAAACTCGCTACCGACTTGCTCAGCATTCATGCCGTTAAAAACACCTGTGATCAGTTCCCACGCGTACGAAAGAGACCAACCCGCAATCACGCTATAAAAAGAAAGAATAAGGAAACCACACAACATACCCATCCAGGCAATATTGTGCCACAATTTAGAAGCACCTAAGTCACTGGACAGTTTTTTCATACTATTAAGCGGACTCAGTCGTGTATGGCGGCCGATCAGCGTTTCAGCCATCAGCAGCGGTACCCCCATCACGAGAATGCAAATCAGATAAACAAATACAAATGCCCCACCACCATACTCACCAGCAATATAAGGAAATTTCCAGATATTACCTAAGCCAATAGCAGAGCCTGCTGCCGCAAGCATAAATGTCCAGCGGTTACTCCATGTTTTACTGGTCGCTGCCGGGTTCTTTCCAGACATAGGTTTCCTCAGTGTAAGGCGGAATTATTAGCGTTAAGCCAACGTTATTATCATTTGTAGCTTTCAGGTTATCTTTTCGATAGAATCTTAAAGCTACGCTTGAAAAATCACGATTCATTTTTTTTGTTATTGTATCGATTTATTGCATGACATCAATAGCTTTTATCGCTTAATTGATAATAAAAAGGTAATTTCCCTTTTCAGGAAAAAATTACCCCTAATCTTCACTGCCGCAATGATTGTCTGAGCCTGCAAGTTGACTTGTTTCCCTGATGAGCTTCATCTGATCATGCCTCTGTGTCGTCCACCCAACAATATGCCAACATGCCAAGGGCAAACGACCTAAAACATGATCAGGCTCCTATCTATGCGACAAATACCTATTTTTCAGACAAAAACCTCTTCACGACAACCTGTCATTTTGACCTGCTTCATTACTGATAATGTTGACGCGTAAGTCCAGTCCAGACCAAAGTCTCAAGTATTGCTAATAAGATGGTTCCACCATTAAGAAAAATGTTGTGCCCTGCAAATGATCAGGACCAGTAAAGCAGCAATATAGATCATAGTTGTTTAATACCGCCATCTGTTTATTTGCTAAAAGAAGGAGCTGTTGGCTCTGTTGTAAAATAAGTACATGACCATTTGCTTTTCAAGTTGGTCTACAGGCCTTGCAAGGCCTGCCAGCAAGAAAATATATGTTTTCATTTGGTCATATACTTAGTTTCTTTAGTTTTTGGATTATAATCTCCTGTATTTACACTATTGTCGTCTCCTGTTTCTATATGGCTGTATCTGAATACACTGGCTAATGGCCAGATACGCTTATGATATGAAATATTGAATCCAGCTTCCACATTAGTGCGTGTTGTATGGCGAATAACAAAATTAATTTTACCTGCCAAACAATTTGGGATAACTATCTCTTTGGCAGATGGCTCTGTATCAGGATTGGCTGTACATTGTTTAAAATAGTTAATTAACTTTACATTAAACCTACTGTTGTCTATTAATGGGTGAGCTAAAAACTTAGGTTTATACTCTATCATTTAATATAAGCATATAAAATACTTACAAATAAACGACTAATATTTTATAAATAAACGACTAAAAAATAATAAATAATGATGAAAAGCCCTCCTGTGTAAGAAGAAGGGGAAGCATAACAGGGGGCATTGCAAACTAAATCAGGTTTTCAGATGAAACTTTAGTACTTTATAATCTTTTGTGAAAAGCAAACCCAATGGGAAAGCTGTCTGTTTTTCGATTTTATGAGGCAAATAGTGGTGCTATGTAGCTAATAAAAGCACAACAAAAAGACAGGATTTATCAACAATTGCAGCCCATAAAAGATCTCAAACAGCTTCTAAGGAGCCTGTCGGACTTATGCTTTCGAGCATAAAATTCAGTAGGGCGAGTCAGAATTTTCGATCAATTTGTGCGAATAGTTGACCTGTTTAAGCAAATTGATCGGACATTCTGGCCGCACTTTCTCGCACTTTCTCGCACTTTCTCGTACTTTCTGGATTTTAGGCCGAAATTGTCTTAAGTCCGATAGGCTCCTAAGGTTTAGCCACCAGAGTATCGCTATAAATGACACTTTCGACCATTAATCTTTTTACCGCCATCATAACCGCAACCAGGACAGGAAATAGCCATTGACTTGACGCCCTGACGATTAATAAGCCACCTGCTGTAACCACTACCTTTATGCGACTTTTGGCCGACAAATACTACCACAAAGGGAAATCCAGGAGGTGCCGGTTCACTATGCGGCTATCATCTGCGCGGCACTCCACATCCAGCCTGCCCGGGAATGAAGAAAAGAAAGCGAAAACGCCTGTAGGACGGGAGTCTGCATCTTCAACCCAAAAGCAGCTTGCCAAGGCTGAAATGCCTGCGCTGATGGATGTCAGGAAGTCGATGCGCAAACGTATCAAAGACGGGTTAATCAGCACCGTTAAAACCACTGCCCAGTGGTTAACACCCCTGGCAAAACCACAGTCAACCTTTCAGCCGGCATTTGGCACAACACTGGCTGAGGAATACGCCATTTTCAAGCAACAGCTGTCTCCCTTTCGGGGTCTGCCCAAAGATCAGCAGGAAAAGGCTGCCCTGCTTTTGATAAGAGACAGGTTTAGAGTATTAGTCAGTCATGCCCAGCAACATAAAGGCGTTAGTCCGGCAGATTGTATTACCATGTGCGAAAGGTGGGCAGCAATTGCGCGCGCAGAAGAGTTGCTGCCAAAAACGTCAGTGTTACGTGTTCTCCAACCTAAGGGGCAAAGCGCAAAACAAAAAGAGATTCTTCTGCATTATTCATTGGGGGACGGCAGCGCACATCCAATCATTATCGACAGATTGTCTGATAAAGGTGAATTGTCTGAAAAGCCCTGTGAGCAGGCACAGCACTTATTCAGGGATTTTCCCGCCCTGATTCAAACACAGGAAAACTGGATCAGACAACATGGTTATCCGGGTCTACCAGATGACTTTGATAATACTGAAGGCTATCAGCACTACATACAGTTAATAGAAGCTCAGCGACTTCTCGGGACTGTACAACAGGGCCGTATTATTAGTGCTGATGATTTGCTGCTGACACCGCAACAGCGACATATTCTTCTCGGTGTTTACTCCAACCATTATGGGCGAAACTTCACCGAGAAGGACCTTGGGCTTGATGTTAGAAAATCTTCTGGGGAAAAAGCCAGGCAAGATGATCTTGCGGCCATGGGCATCAACTTGGGTACAGACGATAAAGCAGTGAACCTGTCGTCGCAAATTTTTGACAACGCCCTTGATCTTGCTCTGCCTTTCGTGGCGGAACAGATCAAGCTGATGAAAATAAAGCAACGCCGCAAGGTGGTTGTAAGCGCCTATAAAATCAGCCAACACAGAGAACGGGAGCTGCTGAAAAATCTTAAGTCTCCCGCTGTGGGACAGTACCAGTTTTATACTGATGATGAAGCCCCGGATGTGAGTGCTGATGTTAAACGACTGGTTGAGTTTCAGGCACTTCTGATGAAGCAGGGCCGTCACATGTCAGAAGAAGAAAGCGCTTTGTTTATCGATGATTTATGCCGGGTACTGACTATTGACAGAAACCAGCCAGATTTCAACATAAGCGAGCTGGGTATTGATCGACAAAAAGTCAACGGACTGCGTAAGGAAAATAAGTCTTCAGAGGTAAAGCTGAAAATAAACCTGGATAAATTATGGCGTTTTGCGCGTGAAAAAGAAGGAATGCTTCCAGACTTATTCGCTCTATCCCCTTGTACCCAACCCATGGATCAATCCCATTTTCAGCAGTTTGCAACGGTATGCTTTCTGGCAAAAGACCGTCAATCAAAAGACGGTAGCAGCATAAATCCTGTGGTTGACCTGTTAAAAATGAATGATTGTTTTGTCAACGTTGATTCTCTTAAGGACTTGGTTAGCGCTGTATTAAGTCTTTACCCTGTCAGTGGCAATGAAAGTGCCGCCCAGTCATTTTTATCAGAAATGGACAGGCAGGAGCTAATCAATTATGTAAATAATCTTGAAGGTGAAGATGCAGAAAGTATTTTTCAAGACAAAAAGCAACTTAAACAACTCAATAGCCTGCTCAAGAAGATAGGCGTTCACATAGATTATAAAACCGATAAACAGCCAGATGATCTTGATAAAACCAGGGCTGTTTATCACAGGGTTTCTATTGATACAGAAAAAACCTACCAATTACTCAAAAAAATGGGGCAATTGCCATACTCTGGTCAGTTAGATGCCTTATTACGTTCCCACAAAAAAGATATTAAGGCATTGTATTCCCTCAGGGAGTACGATCAATGGAAAATCAATCACCATAAAGCAGTCAACAGCTTGATGTGGGGGGCATTATCCTTTGAGGTAGTGCCTTTACCCGTTCCTGTTAGCGATATATTAGAAACTGTGGCTTATAAAAAAGAAGTCAAGTACAGAAAAAAAGGGGTGGGACGCATGAGGGTCAGGGTAGTGAGGGCAATAAGCGCTCTCCCTTTCGCAAGCAGTGAAGCAATGAATAATAAGCCAGAGAAGAAAAGAACCCGCAAAGGACTATCCCGGATACTATCGACAGTCACCTCTTTCTTTTCCCGATTGTTTATCAAGGAAGAGCGGCGTGTTGAAAAACAGCGGCAGCATTTTATCCATGATGGGTGGGAACCCGAGGAAGTGTCTACGTTGGTTCACTTGCTTAAGAGTGCCCGAAAAGTAAAAGAAAACCATACGAACATTAAAAAAAATAAAGCAAGGGCAGATGCTGCCAACGCCGCTACTTCAGCCGTGTTGAGCCCTGTTGATGCCATAATGCCTTTAAGGGTAGGGGCTAAATACAGTTGGTCAATCGCCAGTTCAGCCAGTGCATTTATTGCGAGAGAAAAAGTTGATAAAAAGCTGAAACAGGAAAAACAATACGCAACGGTCATTGATATTTATAAGTTTTATAAACAGCTTTACCGCAAGGCATTATCAGACAACAACACGGCCAAAATGAATCAGATTGAACAGTTAGCGAAAGCCACCTTTGGCTTGCCTGTGGAAGGCTTTCAGGCCCTTGTTAAGACTGACCTTATTGAAGATCATCGATTTAAGCTCAGCTTTTCCCGGCCAGAAGATATGGCCTATAAAGGCAGGTTGGCATGATAACCGCCTGAACTCGTAAGACTCTGGACGGTTATCGTTTAACCTGAATTCAGCCTTGTTCGGCGTTGAAAAGCGTCACTTCATTGTAGGGATGACAAACTCGGTATCATGACGAATACCCGTTGGCCAGCGGGCAGTTATCGCCTTTCTGCGAGTATAGAAGCGAACACCATCTTGACCGTGCATATGTAAAGGGCCAAAAAGAGAGCGCTTCCAGCCACCAAAACTGTGAAAAGCCATGGGTACCGGAATGGGCACATTAATACCCACCATGCCTATCTGGATTTCTCGCGCAAATTGTCTGGCACTGTCACCGTCACGGGTAAAAATAGCCGTACCATTACCGTACTCATGCTCGTCAATAATTTTGACCGCGCTGCGGTAATCGGGCACACGGACAATACAGAGCACCGGGCCAAAAATTTCTTCCCGATAGATGCTCATATCGGTGGTGACATTATCGAACAGGGAACCGCCCAGAAAATAGCCTTCACCCTCTGGTTGTCCGCCTTTGCGGCCATCAACCAGTAACGAGGCACCCTGAGAAATACCGGCGTCAATATAGTCTTTAACTTTACGGCGATGTGCCTGAGTAATCAGCGGCCCCATTTCAACGCCAGAGTCCATCCCATTACCAATATGAAGCGCCCTGACCCTTGGGGTGAGTTTTTCCACCAGTTTATCGGCAATATCCCCAACGGCAACGGCCACTGAAATAGCCATACAGCGCTCACCCGCCGAGCCATAAGCAGCGCCCACCAGGGCATTAACTGCCTGGTCTAAATCTGCATCGGGCATGATCACCATATGGTTTTTGGCACCACCGAGGGCTTGTACGCGCTTGCCTGCGTTGGATGCGTTTTGGTAAATGTATTGGGCAATGGGGGTTGAGCCGACAAAACTCACCGCCTCAATATCAGGGTGCTGCAACAGTGTATCCACCGCTTCTTTATCGCCATTGACCACATTGAGCACACCGTCGGGCAAGCCCGCTTCCTGCAACAATTCGGCAAGACGCAGGGGGGCGGAAGGGTCTTTTTCTGAGGGTTTAAGGACAAAGGTATTGCCGCAGGCAATGGCCAACGGAAACATCCACATGGGTACCATGGCAGGGAAATTAAAGGGAGTGATACCACTGACAACCCCAAGGGGCTGATTCACAGACCAGGCATCCACGTTAGTGCCCACGCACTCGGTGTGCTCGCCTTTGAGTAAATGGGGAATACCACAGGCAAACTCTACCACTTCCAGCGCGCGGGTAATTTCCCCTTGCGCATCACTGAGTACCTTACCGTGCTCTTTGGTAATGAGTTGTGCGAGCTCGTCCCGGTGTTGCTCAACCAACGTTTTAAAAGCAAAAAGGATACGTGACCGGTTCAGGGGTGTCACCGCTCTCCAGGCGGGAAAAGCCTGTTTGGCCGCTGCGATGGCTTGTTCAGCGTCTGTTTTACTGGCTAAAGAGACGCTGGCCGTTTGTTGGCCGGTGGCCGGATTGAAAACAGCACTCTGGCGCTCACTGGGCGGTGTTTTTTTGCCCGCTATAAAGTGTGTTAACTGCGCTACCATTGTCATCACCTTTTTCACAGCATGTTATCTGTTGTTGTCCCTTAAAATATGCTGCTTTTCATCCTCTGGCAACCTGCTTGATTGAATGCACTGTTGAGGGTGATGTGATAAAACCCGATAGCGCCGCGACTTTTGGGCGACAGGGGTGTTTTTCAGCCCGGATATTTCACAACTATCCTGCTCTTAGACCGGCTCTTGGAAAGTGTTGTTCTGTGAATCCTGCACACCATCGGGCAATCCATGGCAACATTTCTCAGAGCCACAATATTCCTGGTAATTTTCACGGCGGTTGATGAAATGTCCCGGCTAGTACATGGTTTCAATGAGTTTGACGGGTTGTCGTTATCATAAGTCTCTGCGCTCCGTTCGCCCTGAGCTTGTCGAAGGGCGTAAACTCCGGCCCATGATAGATCGTGCCAAACACCCTTCGATTCCGCTCAGGATGAACGGAGATGGTACACGTCAATCTCATTGAATTGATGTACTAGAACACAGGTTGCGGGGTTGGTGCAAAATAGTCGCCCCAGTACACATTGAGAAACTGATCCATCCTTTCTGATTGATACAGTGCTTGTTGTAATTTTGCGGACAATTTTATTTTTGCACCTATCAATGCCCGTTTGCGTAAACTGTCTGTAGAAAAAACTTTTGGGCCACAATGGGCTACAGCACCGGAAACCACACACAGGGTATTTTTCCTGGCACTGAACCCCTGTCCTTTTTTGATCAAAGTACAATATGGGCAATCCTCATCCTCACAATGCGCACCATCCTGACACCCTATATCCTTTAAATTGCTTTCAAGCTGATCTGAAATAAAGGGAAATATTGTGGTAGGGTGATCTGTCGCCAAAAAAACCTGGCCCAAGAAACTATCTCTGCCAACACCGTCTGTATGAATTAAACCCAGGGCAAGACCTCCGATTGGTCCAAAGATTTCTAACTGAATTAATTCATCGGGAATCGCTTCCCGAGGGAGACACTGTTTCGCAATGCTTTTCACCTGCTCAAAAGCATTTGAGTAAAATTTTGTTGTGATAATCTCTTTTAAAAAACCCTCAATAACTGGTCTTAAAACGGTTTCACTTATTGCCCTTCCCTTTTCATCTTTCAGACCAATATTAATATCAACCTTTTTAAATTCTTTTTGTGACAGGTTATATATGCTTCGGCTGACACCCATTCTGGTACACCAGGATGAATCACTGAATGATTGATTTTTTGCGAATTCAGAAAATAGCGCTTCAAAGTCTTCATGCAAGGGTTTTGTCTCAATCTCTCTTATTTTTTTGTCATCTTGATCAGTAAAAGTACAATATAGCCATTCATTCTGTTTGCCTGAAAGATCACTTAAATCCACAGTGCTAATAGATGGCAGGTTAGATGATATAGCTTGAGAATCGATAGCTTGCCCGGTAATTTTGATCGTCTTAACAGAAGGATCGGATAATGCCCACTCTGTAAAGAAACATAAAAAACTACACAGTACTATAATCATTGTATTGTTGATTTGTTTCACTTGTTTCACTCCACATTTTCTATACATAGCTTTGCTCGAATAGGTAGAGTAGTCATTTTTTCTCATTATGCCATCAATTTTTATCAGGTTTTTTATACAAAAGTATTTATCAGAGACAAAAAACGTTACCAGGGCTTACAAATAATACCCAACGATGAAAAGAGTATGGAATGTTTGTGTAACGTCACGCAATAAGAACCCCTGCAAATACGCTATTTTTCGGCTATTGGTCTGCAAAACCCTTCCATGCCAGCAGTATTCATTCAGTTGTTTGTTATAACAACAGGAGTGACATTCCGATTATTCTCGTGGACAGGCGCGTTTCTTTTGGTGTTTTCTCATATTACCGATTTGAGTGGACGACTTATTACACCACGAGTGAGTAGGGTGTATCACATCCCCTGATGGACACTGTCCCGGTGTCTTTTCAGCTCACTAGCCGTTCTGAATGACTGAAAACACCCTGGTAAAATGCAGATATTATGGGCGCGTTGTTGGTGCCTTCTCATGCTTGCGGTCGTAGTGAATAAATCATTACACCCACGTTCAGGGCAGGCATATTTTATCTGCTCAGAGGGCTGGTGGATGACGTTTTTTTGGTGATTTTTCAGATAATCTTCTGTAGTGAATGACTTATTACACTTATCGCAAGTATGTTTTATCCCCCAATGGATGTTTTTTATGTGTCTTTCCAGGTGAGCAAGCTGAGTAAATTGCTTTTTACACCCAGGCTCAGTGCAGGAATATCGACGACCCTTATGGGCTCTTCTTTGGTGTGCCTTCATATTACTTTGCGTAGTGAATGACTTTTTGCACTGGTCGCACGTATGGCGCTTTTTTTTACCGGGTTCAGGACTTTTTCTTTTTCTACTTTTTCTACATTGGACGTTGTGTTCATTATAGGCATCTAAGGATAGAAAAGTTGTGTTGCAATGGTCACATAAACAAAAAACGTTCGAGTGACTGCTCTTTTCTTGTTGCGACTCCTGTTGCGACAGCTTTTCATCAGGTGAAGGCTCTCTTTCATCGTCATTATTAAACGTTGACGAAACCACCTCACATTGAAAATGGCCTTTTTCATCTTCTGTCAGTACACTTGCCCCGTGGCAACCCGTGAGGCCACTATTGAGGACAGCCCCAACAGCTCTGCCCGTTCCCAGTTCACTATCGAGCACACAGTAAGTTGATGTTTCTCCATTATCAATGCCAACAATTGAATAGGTTGTATTTATTTCCAGTTGATTAACAAGCCAGTTTTTAAACTCTTCTAAATCTACCCTTTCAACTCTCCCTTGTAGCTTGCAATACAAGTAACCTCCACTGATTTTGCAATCAGTAAAACTTATTTTATCTTCACAACCTTCACCAGCAACAGCTATTTGACAAACCAAAAACAGTAATAAAAGAAATTTACTCAAGTATAATCAGGGTCGCTTATTAATAAAAAATAGCCTGTCCACTAAGGTACCCTGTCTCCTCTTCTGAAAAATGTACTTTAGTTTTACGATTGCCATCAACATTTAAGCGTTGATTTCAAACCGACCAACTATGCTGACTAGGAGCCTCCCACTAAAAACACAATTCTGCCTTGTGACCTTTCGATGCGCACAACATCAAAAAGGGACTCACCCGCAGCCAGACATAATGAGTTAAACCGCCTTTGAATCCAGAAATCAACATTATAGTCGCTTTAAAAAGATTTGCTTTAGTTGCCAGTGCTGATTGTGCAATATGCCCCCATGATCTTGACGCATAGCAGAAACAAGCGACTTTTTTGATAATTTTTTAATTATTTTTAGAATACGGCAGATCCGGGTAGGCAGGGGGTAAATCGAGTCCTTTTGCTGCTTCCAAACCTCTGAGAATATCAGGTCTATCCGTTATAATACCATCAACTCGCCAATCAATTAATTTGTTGGCAACTTTATAGTTAAAGTCTGTGCCTTCATTTTCAGTCCATGCCCATGTTACCACTTTGACGCCTAATTTATGCGCTTCATCCAGGTCTTTTTTTGTTAAGTCTGTTTCAAAAGGCTCCCAAAATGTCCCGCCTAATGTTTTGACCATCAGAGGGTAATTATAGTTATAGTCTTTAGGGTCAAGGGGGGCTGTCCATTTCTGGTAGTCACTCATCTGCTCTGCCTGCTGGGCATTCATTGGTTCTGTTGTATGGTCAGTTAGATAGGCTGTTTTAATGTCAGGGTTTAATTTTTGTAAATATACCAGGGCTTGCCATTCACAAGATTGGACTTCGACATTATCAGTCACCCCGGTTCTGACTAACAGCTTATTTAACGCTTCAGCCATTTCTTGTGCTGTCCAGCTTTCTTCGGGTTTATATGGATTAGTCTTTATTTCTATTTGCAGGCGAATTCTTTTGCCAGCACTTGCTTTAACATAGTGAATAACCTCCTCTAGTGTTGGTATATGAACATTATCCATACCAACATGATTAGGGTACATCTTTGCGGTTGCAGAGCCTGGTTTCAGATGACCCACGGTATATTTTTTTATTTGTGCTAAAGTCAGGTCTTTTATTGCGGTTTTTTCTGTTATCCAGTTGCCGTCTTCATCTTTTGTCATATCTGGGTTTAATGTTAAATCATGTCGTATAACCAGAATTTTATCTTTCGTCATATTTATATCCATATCAATAACATCTACACCAATACGCATAGCCGCAGTGTAAGCAGGTAGCGTATTTTCTGGCGAAATAGATCTAAAACCTCTATGGGCATAAATATTTATAACATCTGCGGCAGCGTTACTGATACTACATACAATAAAAACAGTTGCGGTCATTATTTTTAGCATTTAAAAGGCGCTCTTATAAAAGGTGCTCTTAATGGGTTCTGGGGAATCGGTGCGCATTCGGTTGTCACGATGAGGTCATCATTGCCCTGTTGCACGCTGATAGTCAGCTTTAAAGCTATTACGCTATTGCCCTGATTACACTATAGCCTGAGCTTCCGAGGTGTGAAGCGATACCTTTGTGATTCGAAAAAACCAGTATAAAAAACGGAAATAGCCCACGACTGGAAGTATTTCTATTTCCTCGCAGTCTATTTGTATCCAAAGGATGCTCCCTCCCGTCTTGTTGACCTGGATGCGACAAAACCGCACCGGGACTCTCCAGGGGGGATTTTCAATCAGCCAGTTTAAGCGCCTGCTCCGTGAATGCTTTTGTGGTGGTTATTATTCATCAGTCGTCTATTTATCGCGCTTATTTATCACGCTGAGGTGTCCAGAAGAGGTGCCTCAGATTAATCCGATATGCCAGGTATGCCAGGTATGTAAGGCTTGTCGGGAAAGTTATTTTCCGGGTCAAAACCTATGCCATCTGTGCCTGTATGGCCTGTATAAAAAATAGATGTTGTCGAACTATCATTATTTTCTTCATCGAACTGCGGCCACATAGGGTCAACCTCAGGGTCTTTAAGTCCCGGGTTGACATTCGTAGCAGCAGTGGCTGATTGTTCTCGCTTAACCGTTGTAACGATTGCCCCCGGATGCTGCTGCATAGTGACGGTGGTACTGGTCGTTGGGGTTGTTATGCAAGATACCTTGGTAGCAAAATTAGAACCCATTGTCAGTGTATGGGTTGTTCGGATGGCGACCCTTCCATCGGATAGCGGCTCTGTGCCTGACTCTACGGAGCTGGAATTATCAGGTAAACAGTTGTTCGCTTTCATGTGGTTGTTGAAATATTTCTTATACCAAAAATCTTCCCCACAGGTGGGACATTGGTAAGGTTTAATACCGTGACGGAATTTCTGGTGCGAGGTGAAATGGTCTAACCGTATAAATTTTCTCTTACAGAAGGGGCAGCTGAAAGAAGGTTCAACACCGCCATGTGTTAGCAAGTGCCTTTGATAGTTATCAAGTCGTTTAATGACTTTATTGCAGATATCGCAGGTATATTCTTTAGACTCAGCAGACGCTTTAGGCACGAAATTACCATTTTTAGCAGTAAGTGTGTTTCTAGGAGGCTGTCCGAGAATAGACTGCCCTACTGCGGTGGCAGCAAATT
>NZ_JAVLSP010000063.1:0-23083 GCF_031528575.1 Candidatus Sororendozoicomonas aggregata | reverse complement strand
CAATACTGCGGACAGTTTTTGATGCTTAAAGCCCACGGCTGCCAAAGGCCCGAAGGTGTATCGTTATTTTATGGTAACTCACGCCTACCGTTGAGTTACCATAAAACCATCCCCTTGAGTTGTAGACCTTGTAGCATCAGACACCAGACTGTCTAAAACTGTCCGCAGTATTGTTTAATGAATTGTACTTTGAAAAAATCTTGTTTGATTATGGTGTCTTAAGATTGTTTGGAGAAAAATTTTGAGTTTACGTACAGGAAATAATTTTTTTCGACAGGGTTGTTATGATAAGGCAATCGTTGAATATAAAAAGCTAGTCAATTGTGATGTTCTAGGAGAGCAGGCAAAGTTTAATATTCACTTGGCTTTGCGTAGGAAAGGAGTAGGAGCTACTACCAAATTGGAATATACACCTGTAAGTAAAGATGCTAGCAGGCCTTTGTTATCTATTGTTATGCCTGTTTTTAATGTAGCACCCTACTTAGATGCAAGTATTTTATCAGTGCTAAACCAAGGATTTTCTGACTTTGAATTGATTATTGTGAATGATGCATCGACTGATAATTCTTCAAAGATTATTGATATGCACGCTTCTCAAGACGAGCGGGTGAAAGCAATCCACCTAAGTTTTAATACCTTAGGAGGGGCAGGAACCCCAAGTAATATAGGCATTAAAAAAGCAAGAGGCAAATATATTGGCTTTGTGGATAGTGATGATTGGATTACACCAAACGCATTGGCCGAATTGGTTGCGTCTGCAGAGTCGAATTCAGCTGATATTGTCATAGGTGATTTTTGTACATTCCATGATGATGATCGAACCGTCGCAAAAAGCTATGATAGTGCCAATTGGTCAGGCATACCGATTGGTAAAGTTGTTTCAGTAAGGGAATACCCTCAAATTTTCAGAACATCGCCAGTACCATGGCGGAAGCTATACCGTGCTGATTTTTTGAAGAAAAATGGCATTACTTTCCCTGAAGGTGATTATTTCTATGAAGATAATCCTCTGCACTGGTTTGTTGTCAGTCAGGCAGAAAAGGTGGTCTTTTCAAATAAAGTGATTAGTTACCATCGCATGGTAAGGGAAGGGCAGACGATGGCCGCTTCCCCGTATAAACTTTCCGCTATGTCTAGTCACCTAAATACCATTGCTAGCAAAGTGATTTGTCAATCAGGAAATCCTGACGAAATAGTTGCTAAAGAGTTTTATGATTACTGGTATCGGTGTGACTGGATTGCAGCCAAGCAGCCAGAAGAGAAAGTAGCGAAACTGATACGCAAGCAAATGGGGAATATATATCTTCGCTGTAAGGAGGTGGCTACGCCTATCAGTGATAGAGTTAACTTTGAGAATAGAGTTAATACATGTTTGTCAGCTTATCAAGACATAGACTTGACAGTAGTTATACCTTCCTATAACTGCGAGGAGTTTTTACAATCTACTGTAGAATCTGTTTTATCGATTAAGAAAATAACTATTAATGTTATTATTATTGATGATGGGTCAAATGATAATACATTGAGTGTTGCTAAATCGCTTGAAAGTAAAGACAAAAGAATATTTGTTTTTCAGCAGAATAACCGTGGAGCAGGAAGAGCGAGAAATTCTGTTATTCCTCTTTGTGTGGGGGAATATACCTATTTTCTTGATGCGGATGATTATGTTTATTCAGATGGGCTTGAGAAAGCTGTACGCTCTGCAATGAAGTATGATAATGATCTTATGTTCTTTAAGTACAGAATAGAATACTTTGAAGAACAGAAAAGTCGAGGGATGTTTAATGCAGATGCAGATTTATGGGAAAAATTAAAAGGTTGTTTTAATAATAGAGAAAAGCAAAAAGTTGTTTCGGGATTGATTAATTATCCGTGGAACAGAATTATAAAAACAAGCCTTCTCTTGAATGAGAATATTTTCTTTGGTGGTTCAGTCGTGCATAATGATATCCCATACCACTGGCATACGATATCTGCGGCTAAAAATATTGGTCATATTGATGATGAAGTTTGTGTACACCGCAAGTTTGAGAATAGGCAACAAATAACAAATATATCAGATGTAAGACGTATGATGGTATTTTCTTCTTTAGAATATACCCATGAAAAGTTATCGAAATATGATCTCTATTCTGAAATAAAGCCAGTCTGGAAAAAGTTTAGTACTGAGTTGCTTAAGTGGGCAAAAGAAAGAGTGCCAGTTAGCTGTGCTGAAGAGTTTCTAGATAATCAGGCTAAATATCTTTCAAAGTTTAATTAAAGATTGACTATTTAATATGTATGATTTTTTGATTATTGGAGCGGGACTTTTTGGCGCTACCTTTGCGCGACTTGCCACGGATGCAGGGAAAAAGTGTTTAGTTATAGATAAACGTGAGCATATTGCAGGCAATTGTTTCTCCAGAGATATTAAAGGAGTGGATGTTCATGTTTATGGGCCTCACATATTCCACTGCAATGATGACAGGATATGGAGTTTTGTAAACCGGTTCGCAACGTTTAATAATTTCAGGAATAGTCCGATCGCGATACATCAGGGTAAAGCCTATTCTTTACCTTTCAATATGTATACATTTAACCAAATGTGGGGCGTGACAAAACCTGAAGAAGCTCTCGAGAAAATAGAGTCACAGCGTTTGGTGTTAGATAGAGAGCCTGCTAATTTGGAAGAGCAAGCATTGAGTTTGGTTGGGTATGATATTTACAATACTCTCATAAAAGACTATACAAAAAAACAGTGGAAGAAGAATCCGAAGGAGTTACCAGCCTCCATTATTAAGCGTCTTCCAGTAAGGTTAACCTGGGATAATAACTATTTTAATGATAAGTACCAGGGGATTCCTGAAAAAGGCTATACAGCAATGTTCGAAGAAATGCTTAAAGGCATTGAAATTCGCTTAAATGTAGACTTCTTTAAAAACAAGGAAGAGCTTACCACTATGGCTGAGCGGGTAGTGTTTACTGGTAAAATAGACGAATATTTTGACTACCAATACGGTGAGCTGGAGTATCGCACACTTGAGTTTCAGTCAGAAATATACGACGTTGAAAATGTGCAGGGTAATGCTGTGGTGAATTACTCCGATGCAGATGTACCCTGGACGCGTATTATTGAACACAAGCATTTCCAGCCTGGCAATAAGGCTAAAAAATCCTATGTAACAAAAGAAATTCCTGCGGAATGGAAAAAAGACAGCACACCTTATTACCCTATCGGTGATGAAAAGAATACAGACTTGTTCAGGAAGTATAAGCATTTGGCAGAGAGTCATGATGATGTGATTTTTGGTGGTCGCTTGGCTGAGTATAAATACTATGACATGCACCAGATTATTGGGTCAGCAATGAGTATTTTCAATAAAAAAGGTATTTGATTTAAGAATGAGAATTTCAACCAGGATAACGCATTTTTTAACATCAACCTTAGCATTGAATGTATTTGACTCTAATGGTAATGATTATGTTACGGTTGTGGATTATTATTTCTCTCTTGAGCACGATGATAAGGTATCAGCTAAGTCATTTAATGCAGGGAATGAAGCGATTTCGTTAGGGGTTGATAATGTAAGATTTTTTCTTCCAGGGAAGATAGAAGTTGTTCATCCTGATCTACTTGCTTTAGCAGCTCTGAAAATAGTTTCCCCATATATTGGTAGTCAAGTGATCTTTGAATTTCCTGTTTCAAAAAAATTTGAAGAGTCTGTATATAAGTGTTATAAGAATATCAAGCATATAAATTCAAGTGGGTTTGTATCTTCTAGGCTTCCAGGAACTATTCATGGGATGTCGTTTTCAGGTGGAGCTGATTCTGTAGGTGTTTCTGCATTAATACCTGAAAATAGTTGTCTAGTGCTTTCAGCTCGTACTTTTCACAAAGATATAGGGAAGTTTGAAAGCTGGTATAGAACTGATCAAAATGTTGAAACGCTAAAGCATATGCCAGAATCTTTTAGAAAGATTTCTGCTTTTTCAGATTTTGAATTTGCCTCTACAAATGGAAAGTGGTGTATTTACCCTGATAAATATGCATTTACCATCCCTCTGTTACTCATGGCAGATTATTTAAAATTAAAATCGGTTGCGACTGGAGATGTATTAGCAGCATTCACCGGTAATGAGGTTAAATTTGGTGGTACTTTTTCATATAAAGATGCCTATATATATGAAGCTGTAGGGCTAGAATTTATTCAGCCTGGATGTGGGCTCACAGAAGTAGGCACTGAAATGTTAGCTAGAAAAAAAGGATTGGCGAATATTTCTTCAACTTGCCAATATGGACCTTTCCAGAAACCATGTATGAAATGTATTAAATGTTTTCGTAAAGAGCTTCTTCGGTGTGCCTTGGACGGTAGGATGCCAGATGAAAAAATAGTTGGTATTTGGAATGAGTCCCCTGCTGTTTTATCTATGGCTAACTCTATGGAAAGGTCTGGTGCTCAAATGTTACCTACAATAAGTTGGGCGTTTGATAGGATAGGGGGTAAATTTTCAGGAGCTACTGAAAAAATAAGAAGAAAAGCAAAACTATTTTCACCTAATTCAGGTTTTGCTGAGTTTGCTTATTATTCAGCATATAGAGATAAGGATTTCGAATATATATTGCACACTTTAAAAACTCTTATTGAAACAGTAGGGAGTATGAACTCGAGCCAGCAAGATAACTTTATAAGTTACGATGCTCTTGCACAGCTAAAAAATAATGATGTTGTTGAGCAGCTTCGTAGTATAATAAGGTAGCTACGTTCGTGTTTTTTTGGTAAAGGTCGGCTGTTCTTGTGCCGTCTTCTTTTGATTTTCAAATTGGCGCTATACAACAGTTGCTTGTAAGTACCCTACCACATGAAATCATCTTTTCTGACTCGGTGTTCAGGCACTTTGCTGCGTTGCGGCTCCGTTCACATAGCTATGGTTATGCTTCCTGCGTGACGCCGGGCAAAGGACATGCCTAATAAGTGAGAAATATTCGATTTCATATGGACGGGTACTTATTTTACAATATTGAAGGCGTTAGAGTTTTGAGTGGTTAAATGATTGCTATTTTATCGGGGTTTGATTTAGACCTTTGTGAGAGGTGGAGTGCTGCTTCTTCTCATTTCCAAATAAAATATAGTGATGAATTATTAAATGATTTGTTTTGCTTTGATAATAAAAAAATTGTTTGGTTGTATTTACCGCCTTGGGCAGAATGTAAAAATGATAAAGAGCTTAGTGAGTGGTTGTCTCTGCAGAGAAAAGTGATAAAACTCTTTAAAAAAAGAAAGGTGGATGTCACATATGTAAATGCAAGCAAGGTTCATTTTTGTCAGCTATTAAATGTTCTTTGTATAGCTAACTCTTATAGTAAGAATAAAGTGGCGAATAGTTTTCTTTTAGATTTTGAGTCTATTTTTTGGGCTGAGAGTTTTTCGGTTTTTGCGCCGGAATACTTGGAAACTTTAGAAAAACTGGAGTCATCCTCTCTTATAGTTAGTGTGCATAATTCTAATAAAGGGCATAGCTTGAAAGGATTGAGCTCAACTAATTTTTTTCAAGTTTTTAATGATTTTCAGCGTGTAAAAGATATTGGTGAGTTGGAGAAGGATAAGGATTCTTTGATGAGTCAGGTTGGTTTTTTACAAGATGAGCTGAAATTTTATTTTAATGATATTGCTAATAAAAATGCAGGTTGCGTTAAAGGATTTGAGGGGGAAATAGATAAGGAGTTGATAGAGAAAGGTGTTGATTCATTGTTGATCCTACAACTTCATGAAGCTCAAGAGAAATTAGAAAAATATTTTTTAGGTAGTGATAATTCAAATGATATAAAATCACCAAAGAAGCCAACTACACCGATAAAAGTATACTATGGAGCTTCAGATAGAATTAAAACGCAACTATCCTACCGTTTGGGCGCAACGACTATTGTCCATACACGCTCCGTAAGAGGCTGGATAAAACTACCAAGGGCTGTTTGGCAAGAGAAAAAAGCGTTTCAAAAAGATAGAGCATTACAGCAGGAAAAAGGGAAATTACCACCTATAGCACATTACCAGGATGCAAATAAAGCTGAGCAGGTTCGCAAGCACCTTTCGTATAGAATTGGCTCCGCCATGGTCAAGCATGGTAAATACCCGTGGGGGTGGTTATGGCTACCGTTTGCAATAGTAGGCGCTAAGCGGGCATTTAATAAAGAACGTGCCGAAAAAAGAGCGCAAAGGGTATGATTCGACAAGCCAGGTTTCGATATTTTTCGCAGCGATCTCTTTTTGCACAGTCGCTGTCTTCCCTTGGGCCAACGGTGACACCGTATAATGATGCGACGTTATGGGCTTGCTACAGACTTGGTTTATATAAAACAGTCGCTGATAACAGCTCTTGTTGGAAGGGGTGGAAAGGAGGGGCTGCCGTGGCTGCTTCGCTTGCAGCTACCGGGCTGAGAAATAGTGCAAAAAATACTGTTTACAGCATGCTGTCTAAAAATAAGAATAAAGTCACTGAGAATCAAATATCAGAATTAGCTAGAGCATTAGCACCCTATATGCCAGAACTTTCACTTGAGTTGATAGAAGATGTTTCTGCGCCAGATACGCTTAGAGTCGCTCTGCTCTTGGCAAATAAACGTTCTTTTGAAGCTGTTGAGTGGACTAAAAAGTATAGCGCTATAAAGAACCCTTCGGAGTTAGATCTTTTTTTAACAAACGGGAGTCTCAGCTCACCGAGGCAGCAGATTGATAGACTCAACTCTTTTTTGGTGGGGTACGGTTTATCACCTCTTGATTTGATTGATAAAGGGTTACCGCCGAGCCCTTCAAACCTTTGTGCTAAAACTTCAGCCTCCACGAATAAAGGGCCTTTAGTCAGTGTTTTAATGACGTCCTACCAATGTGAAGGCCATATTGAAAGTGCTATACGCTCTTTATTGGGTCAAACTTGGAAAAATATTGAGCTTATTGTCATTGATGATGCTAGTAAGGACGGCACTGTTGGCGTTATTGAAAGGTTGGCAAAAGTAGATAATCGAATAATATGTATTCGGTTGCCTGTCAATGTAGGCACTTATGTCGCCAAGCGTATTGGCTTTGAAAAAGCAAAAGGTGAGTTTGTAATATGCCATGACTCTGATGACTGGTCACACCCTGAAAAAATTGAACGTCAGGTGAAGCCTTTAATCAATAATAAAACCCTTGTTTTTTCTATGGCTCACTGGGTTAGAATGCAAGACAACGGGGTATTTTATGCGCGACCAGTACACCCGCTGATGAGACAGAACCCTGCTTCCGCAATGTTTAGGCGTAATATGGTTTATGATAAAGCAGGTCTTTGGGACTTGGTACGTACAGGTGCTGATAGTGAGTTTAATAGTCGGCTAAAACTGGTATTTGGAAAAGAGGCCATGGCGAGGATTAAACTCCCGCTTACTTTTGGAGCACACCGCTCTGGCTCATTGATGAACGCTGCTACGACGGGGCATGGTGAGCGCTGTATGTCTCCTGTTCGTCTTGATTATTGGGAGGCATGGACTCGCTGGCACATTCAGCAGTTGCATAAAGGCTACAAACCCAAAATGAATACTGCGTATAATGCCCCTCGCCCTTTTTCAGCGCCTTCAAATATTTGCGTCTCTCAGGATGCTATCAATCAGTGTATCTCTCAATTGTAGTGATCAGTAGAGTATGAAAATTGCTGTTGCCGGGACAGGCTATGTGGGACTGTCCAATGCTGTATTATTAGCCCAACACCATCAGGTTGTAGCGGTTGATATTGTCGCCTCGAAGGTGGATATGATTAATGACCGCTTATCACCGATTGCTGATGCAGAAATTGAGCGCTATTTATCAAGCCATGACTTGAATCTACGAGCAACGCTGGATGCAAAGCAAGCATATGCTGAAGCTGAGTTTGTTATTATTGCAACCCCAACAGACTACGACCCGGAAACGAACTATTTTAATACTACCTCTGTTGAGGCTGTTATTCGCCAAGTAGCGGCAATTAACCCAGATGCAGTGATGATTATTAAATCGACTGTACCTGTGGGTTATACACAGCGCATAAAACGAGAACTAGGTAGTGATAATATTATCTTTTCACCCGAATTTTTGCGTGAAGGTAAAGCTTTACACGATAATCTATATCCCTCCCGCATTATTATTGGTGAGCGTTCAGAGCGGGCAAAGCGTTTTGCCGGGCTGTTAGAGAATTGCGCGCTCAAGAAGGGTATTCCTGTTTTATATACGGATTCCACGGAAGCAGAGGCTGTTAAACTGTTTTCAAACACTTACCTTGCTATGCGAGTTGCTTACTTCAATGAGCTTGATACCTATGCGGCTAGCCATGGCTTGGCTTCCCGTCAGATTATTGAGGGCGTTGGGCTAGACCCTCGTATAGGCAGCCACTATAACAACCCGTCATTTGGTTATGGTGGTTACTGCTTACCTAAAGACACAAAGCAGTTGTTAGCAAACTATCAAGATGTGCCAAATAACATGATTGGTGCTATCGTTGACGCGAACACGACCCGAAAAGATTTTATTGCGAACGAAATTATTAAGAAGTCACCAAAAGTGGTCGGAATATACCGATTGATCATGAAAACGGGGTCTGATAATTTTCGGGCATCATCAATTCAGGGTGTTATGAAGCGAATCAAGGCAAAGGGTATTGAGGTTGTTGTCTATGAGCCTGTTTTGGATGAAGAGGAGTTTTTTCATTCAAAGGTAATTAAAGACCTGAAGGAATTTAAGCATCAGGCTGATGTGATTCTTTCAAATAGGGCTGTGGAAGAGCTTTCAGATGTGATGAATAAAGTGTATACCCGTGATCTTTTTGGGTCTGACTGAGCACCCTAGTACACCCTTGCAATGTGTTTGACAGGTTCGTTGGGTTAAAAAGTGATCATACGCAAGGCGATATTCCTGCGCACTTGCGTCAAGTCACAAAAATTCTCGCTTTGGCCAAACCAATCAATTACATTGAAATGATTTACTAGGAGCCTGACCGAGAATAGCGCCCGTAGCGAGGATTACGAGAAATTTTTAGACCAATTTATCGCAACCGCAGTAGGGTAGTCTATTCTCGGACAGGCTCCTAGCAGCCTGTCGGACTTAACCATTCAACCAGGGTAGAATAGAACTTCTAGTTGTAGTGACATCAGAATCTATGAATAACTGGACATTCAAGCCCGTTGATATCATTCCTCAAAAAGCGGATATGATTAACAATCGTGTGTCGTTTATTGTGGAGGTGGAAATTGAAGAATTTCTGGCCAACCCGGAGCTAAACCTCAGGCAACCAACGACCCGCAACGGGCTTATGCCGATGCGAAGTTTGTGGTTATTGCCACACCAACGGATTATGACCCTAAAAACAACACCTTTAATACCGCTTCCGTTGAAGCGGTGATTAAGCAGGTAATGGCCATTAATTCCAACAGAACAACACAGAACAAAAAACAGCCATTTTTACAATCAAAAGGCAGGGTTGTCTTCTTTTCTCCCTGTGGAATCCCTTGAACAACCCGGCCATGGCGTTGATACCCAGGCTGATATCGAGCGCATCTGTGTTGAGCTGGCCGGATAACCGATTAAATTTCATTTCTTTTCCAAGGAAGTAATTAACAATGACAACTGAATTACGTCAGGTGATGGCTAATGCCCTGCGGGAGCAGGGCAATGCCTTGTTCGCCCTGAGCGAACGAGTGGATGCGTCGTTTGGGCAGGCCGTTGAGATGATGTTGACCTGCAAGGGCCGGGTGATTATCTCCGGTATGGGCAAGTCCGGCCTGATTGGTAAAAAAATCGCCGCGACACTGGCCTCTACGGGCACCATCAGCTTTTTTATGCATCCCGGTGAAGCCTTTCATGGTGACCTGGGGATGGTGCGTAGTGATGAAAAAGCCGATGTTATCGTACTGATCTCCTACAGTGGTGAAACCGATGAAGTGCTTAAACTGATTCCCTCCCTCAAGAGTTTTGGCACTAAAATTATTGCCATTACCGGCGGTATGGACTCCACACTGGCTAATCATGCGGATGTGGTACTGAATGCTTCGGTAAAAGAGGAAGTGTGCCCTAACAACCTGGCACCGACCACCTCGACGACAGTGGCTATTGCTATTGGTGATGCCCTGGCCGTGGCGTTGATTAAGGCGCGTAACTTTCAGCCCCGGGATTTTGCCCGTTTTCATCCGGGGGGGAGTCTTGGTCGTCGTTTACTCACCCGTGTCAGGGATGTCATGCGTACAAAACGATTGCCGTTTGTTGATCGGTCCATGGCGGTTTCTGATGTACTGATGACAATGACAGATACGCGTACCGGTTTTGCCCTGGTGATGGATGAGCGGGGAGCGTTGGAAGGCGTCATCACCGATGGCGATCTGCGCCGCTATCTGTTAACCCATGATAATCTCAAGGGCGTACTGGCAGCCGACCTGATGACGACGTCGCCAGTTACCGTTAATCCCGATACCATGCTGGTGGATGCTGAACAGCTCATGCGTGAGCGCCAGCTCAAATGGGTAGTGGCCCTGGGGGATGATGGGCAGGTCGTGGGTTTACTCGATTGGGCTGAGTAAAAAATCTATGTCATATATTATATTTTACCGCCGTCATCTTCCGCAGTCGTGGTGGATTCCTGCTTAGGCCGAAATTGTCTTAAGTCCGACAGGCTCCTGGGCGTCATTGGCGGATGTTTATAAATCCACAACGCCCTGCCTCGGAAAACCCTGCATTGAGTCATTTATTGCTGAGCGTTATAGTAATGATGCTTTTTATAGTCATCAGGTAAGCAGCAACTGTGTCCAACCGTTTTTTATGCACCTCGTCAGGTATTGCCAAGGCGCCAGAGTTAGCTGCGCTTTTACAAGGTGAGGTCGTCAGTTATCGGCCTTTTAGCTCTTTTAATCCTTTTAATCTTTTTAAAAAGCGACAGTTAACGAGTTCAGTCACCAAAGCGGTTGTTACCTGGGGGATGAAAACCAACACGTGCCAGGCAGCAAAGCTGGCCGAACGGTTGGGGTGTCCTCTTTGGCGTTTGGAAGATGGATTTATCAGCTATCTGGGACACCCTTCATTGGGGGATCGTCGTTTTTCGGTGATCGTCGATAAAACGGGGATCTATTATGATGCGACGAAACCGTCTGACCTTGAAAACCTGCTAAATCACCCTTTCTGGTTTACCCCGGCGCTTGCCGCCCGCAGTAAACGGTTATTGTCGCAAGTCATTACCCACCATATCAGCAAATACAACCATGAACCCGTTGCCCACGGGCCAATTACAGAGATAAGTGCGGATAAATCAAAGGTATTAGTCGTCGATCAAACCCATGGCGATTGTTCTGTTAAATACGGTCGTGCTGATGCCAGCAGCTTCACCGCCATGTTGCATTCGGCTTTACAGGAAAACCCGGACTCGGACGTTTGGGTAAAGGTGCACCCGGATGTTGTATTGGGTAAAAAGCAGGGGTACTTTCCCGTAGAAAACGGCAGTATTAGTGGGTTTGATAACCCACGGATAAAAGTACTGGCCGATAAAGTCAATGCGCAATCCCTGTTCCAGCACGTTGAAAAAGTCTATGTGGTAACTTCGCAGCTAGGCTTTGAGGCGTTGCTCCACGGTAAAGAAGTCGTGTGTTTTGGCATGCCATTCTACAGTGGCTGGGGGTTGACAGACGACCGAATGAACTTCCAGCGTCGTACACAAATCCATAGTCTCACCAGTCTCTTTGCAGCAACCTGCTTGCTTTACCCCCGTTATATTAATCCAGAAACCGGCCAGCGCTGTGAACTGGACGACATTATTCCTTTAATTATTGAGCAGCGGCAGTATCAGCTCCCGCAGGTGGATACACTCTATGCCCTGGGTTTTAGTTTGTGGAAGCGTGCTTTTGTCAAAGAATTTGTCGGCGGATTGGCAAAACAGGTGATATTTGTTCGCAATGAGCGGGCACTGTGCAAGTCTATGAACACAGGGACAGACTCCAGGGGCTTATTACTCTGGGGAAAAAGTCCACTGCCCAAAGGGGAGAAAGGGGAAAAAGGGGAAAAAGGGGAGCCTGTGTCCTTTAATAAGTGCTGGCGCATGGAAGATGGATTTATTCGCTCGTGCGGCCTCGGTGCTGACCTGCGACGCCCGGCCTCGCTGGTGTTGGATGATCGGGGTATTTATTATGACGCAACGATACCCAGCCGCCTTGAGCATTTACTGGCAACAGCGCGGGTCACGCCTGAGCAGGTAGCAAGGGGCGAGGCCCTCACGGCAGAGCTTTTGCAGAAGAAAATCAGTAAGTACAATCTGGCCGGTGTGGATACCCCCGTGTTTTCTGGTGCCAGGGTTGGTCAGCGCCGGGTACTGGTGACAGGGCAGGTCGATTCTGATGCTTCCCTGAAATATGGCAGTCCCAGGGTATACAGAAATATTGACCTCCTTAAACAGGTGCACACCTGGTACATTCATAATAATATTGACGTTTATATTGTGTATAAGCCACACCCGGATGTTGTGCAGGCAGGTAGACAGGGGCATGTGCCGGAAGCGGAGGCACTGAAGTACGTCGACAAGGTGGTGACCAATGCCAGTATTTTTGATGCCCTGAATCAGTGTGATGAACTCCATGTCATGACATCCCAGGCGGGTTTTGAAGCCCTGCTACAGCAAAAGACAGTCCATTGCTGGGGTCTGCCGTTTTACGCAGGCTGGGGGTTGACACAGGATCATCTGTCCGATAATTCTGTCATTCAGCGTCGGCAAACACCCCGCGCTCTGGCCGAGTTGGTCTATCTCGTGCTTTGTGTTTACCCGCGCTACGTGCATTGGCAAACCCGGCGGTTCACCACAGTGGAGCGGGTAATTGATGCCCTGGACAATGAGCGTAAAACAAACCGAAAGGATGATGCCGGCTGGTTCGGAAGAAAACGACGTAAAGCGCGTTTTTTGGTGGAGGCTATTTGTTCGTGAATAACATGAAGCAAAAGCATGGCGCTGTAATAACGGGGGTGAACGGATAAACCTATGCCATTAAAGCGATCAATCGTTTTTCTGCAGGGACCTCTGGGGCCATTTTTTCGTGCCCTTGCTGCGGAGTTTTCCTGCCATGGGTATGTGACCCATAAAATTAATTTCAATGGTGGCGATCAATGGTTCAGTGGCGCGGATCACTGCTTTGACTATCGGGGGACTGAACAGCAGTGGCCGCAGTTTTTGGAAAATTACCTGAAGGACTTCCAGATTCAGGCGGTGTTTTTGCTTGGAGACTGTCGTTTATATCATCGACTGGCCAGGCCTGTGTGTGACAAGCTGGGTGTGCAGTTTATGGTGTTTGAAGAAGGTTATCTCAGGCCTGATACCATCACCCTGGAACAAGGTGGGGTCAATGCCTTTACCGCCATGGATTTATCACCGGCGGCTCTTGCTGCAGCATCGCGCCATCAGCGAAAAGCTGACGTTACCATGTCTCCCACCATGAAACGGCGTACTTTATATGCGTCGGCCTATTATTGGGCAGCCCGTTTGCGGCAGACCAGGTTCCCGGCATATCAGCATCACCGGGCATTTTCGCCGGTGGTGGAAGGGGCAAAATGGATCAGAGGGGCATGGCGCAAGTATCAGTATAAACATCAGGATAAGGCGACGGAGCAACGGTTAACCGGCGCCCTTAGCAGACAGTTTTTTTTGGTAGCGCTCCAGGTGCATGATGATTCGCAAATGCGTTTTCACAGTCACTATGATTCAGTGGAGGCCTTTATTGGGGAAACCATTGCCTCCTTTGCTGCCGGGGCCAGTGCCGCCGATTACCTGGTGTTTAAACACCATCCCATGGACCGGGGATATACCTGCTATCAATCCTTTATCCATCAGCAGGCAAGGCAGTGTGGGATTGAAAAACGGGTTATCTATTGCCACGATGTCTCTCTGCCGGCGTTGTACCACCACACCAAAGGCGTGGTAACCGTCAATAGCACTGTTGGTATTTCGGCATTACTGCATCAAGTGCCCACCAAGGTGACCGGGCGGGCTTTTTATAACCTGCCAGGGCTTACCTCCCAGTGCCCGCTGGCTCAATTCTGGACAGCGCCTGAGCCTGTCCACCGTGGTTTGTTTAACCGTTTACACTCGGTGATTTTCACCCAGACGCAAATCAATGGCAGTTTTTTTAACGCATTGGCATTGACGTGTCGAAATACGCGATTATTTTATGAACAGACATTTGCTCATAGGGCTAAGCCTGTGATGGGTTCTCAACCAGTGGAGCAGCCTGCCATGACTTCTGGTGCTGCCATCCAGGAGGTGCCGGTGATTGCGTAGGAGCCTGTCGGACTTATGCTTTCGAGCATAAAATTCAGTAGGGCGAGCCAGAATTTTCGATCAATTCGTGCGAATAGTTGACCTATTTAAGCAAATTGATCGGAAATTCTGGCCGCACTTTCTCGCACTTTCTCGCGCTTTCTCGCACTTCCTGGAATTTCAGGCCGAAATTGCCTTAAGTCCGACAGGCTCCTTAGCAGCGGTGGAAGGTACAGGGATACGGATGGCTGTAAATCCTGTAGAATTTGCCGGTATTCGTTGATTGAAAAGTACACTGTATAAATGGCCGAGTGCGCACACCCTACGTTAATATCACAAAAAAAGTTAGACAGAACCTTCTCCGTGGCACCCATGATGGGGTTAACTGAGCGGCATTGCCGGTATTTTCACCGGTTATTATCTGAACATGCGTTGTTATATTCAGAAATGGTCACCTCCGGTGCCCTGATCCACGGCGATAAAAACCGTTTTTTAGCCCATGATGCTGCTGAGTACCCCCTGGCTTTGCAGTTGGGGGGACATGATGCCAACGAGCTGGCCCAGTGTGCCCGCTTTGCTGAAAAGAGTGGCTATCAGGAGGTAAACCTCAATGTAGGCTGTCCGAGTGACCGAGTGCAAAATGGTCGTATTGGTGCCTGCCTGATGGCTGAGCCTGATACCGTGGCCAACGCCGTAAAGGCGATGCGCGATGCGGTCAGTATTCCCGTGACCGTCAAACACCGTATTGGTATTAACGGTCGAGAGTCTTACCAGGAGCTGGTGGATTTTGTGGGTACAGTGGCACAGGCCGGCTGCGAGTCGTTTATTGTTCATGCCCGCATTGCTGTATTGGAAGGTCTGTCACCCAAACAAAACCGTGACGTGCCCCCCCTGAAACCCGCGTGGGTCTACGGGTTAAAGGAAGCGTTTCCTGATCTGGACGTGGTTATCAATGGCGGCATTACATCATTTGATGAAATTGCCATGCACCTCGATAAAGTTGATGGTGTCATGGTGGGCAGGGAAGCCTACCAAAACCCGTACCTGCTTGCTGCGGTGGATCACCATCTATACGACAGCGCTTCGCCGATGCCTTCTCGCCGACAGGTGATCGAACAGATGCTGCCCTACATAGAACAACAACTGAAGCAGGGAACATACCTGAGCCATATAACGCGCCATATGTTGGGATTATACCAAGGGGTGCCCGGTGCTCGCCGTTTCCGGCGGTACATCAGCGAGCATGCTCATCACAGTGGGGCAGGTATTGAGGTACTGTTGGCAGCGGCTGATCAGGTTGAGCAGGTCAACCTGCGTCAGGGGCCGTGAGTACCGCAGTGTTTGATCCCTGGGGAGGAGGGGGTGGCATGGGTGTCCGCGTAGCGTTCCAGTTGCTCAACCAGATCCCTGAAGGCTTTTCTGTTATTATCGTTGAGGGACATCAGGGTACGATGAGCATCCAGCACTCGTTGTTGGGTTCCCTGCTCATCATTGCTGATATCACAAGCTAAATCGTGCATGGAGAAGGCAACGGATTTATCCATGTGCTCCACAATAATAAAAACCTTATCGAAACCCATGCTAAGCAGCAGTCGGGTAACGTCCCAGCGGGTAGAAATTAATACCGGCATCAAACTGAACAGGCGTTGGGTTTTAATGGACAGTTTGGCAAGAAGTCCCAAAATGGTGCTGTCAATGGTGCTGGCCTCTGAGGCATCAATAATAATGGAACAAAATCCCGGATCACTGGTGACTTTCTCCAGAAAGGTCTCCAGTGCCTGACAGAGGGTCAGGCGAACTTCACCACACAGTTTGACCAGCCAGGTGCCTTGGTTTTCGGCAAACTGGATTTTTCCTGGAATCATAGATTAACTCCGATTCAGCATTAAAATAGCAATATCGTCTGGGGCTTCGTGAATGGCATTGAGCGCAAGCGCTTCTTTCAAGGTATGAATAGAATGTGAACCTTTTTGAAGCACAGAGAGTAGATAGGCTTCTTTGTCATTCAGATTATCCTGAGGCAAGATTTCAAGAATACCGTCTGAGAAGATAGTCAGGTTAAATGCCGATGGCAAATTAATGGTGGTATCTTCAAAAGTGGCCTCTTCAAATAGCCCCAGGGGAAACCCCCCGCCTTCAATAAAATGGGCGCTGTTGTTTGTGGTCAATACAGGGAACGGAAAGTGACCACCAAAAGAATAGGTCAGTGTTGACCTTCGGGTATCAATGACACCGCCGAACAGTGTTACATGTTTGCCCAGATTGCTTTGCAGCAGGCTCTGGTTAATATAGTCCAGTACCTGTGATGGATGAATGGTGGGTCGTCTGGGCTTGCTGAGGTAGTCCTGTAGCAGGTTCATGGACATATGTTTTAGTAATACAGTAATAAAAGCGGACGACGCCCCATGCCCGGAAACATCGGCCAGATAGAAAATCAGCCGGTGATCATCCAGTTTAAAATAGTCAACAAAATCGCCACTGAGATACAGCGAAGGGATAATATGGTGATTAAGATGGTAGCCCTCAAAATCCAGGGGGGAGTGGGGCAGCATTTTCATTTGAACCTGTCGTCCGGCTTTTTGGTCTTCCCGCAACAGGTTAAGGTTGCTTTCAAGTGAGTAGATAGCACTTTCCAGATTTTCCCTGTAGCGTTGATTCTCTTCCACTAGTTTAGCAGAGTCAAGGGCGCGATTGATGGCATACTCCAGAACTTCAAGATCCACTATAGGTTTGGTGAGAAAATCACTGGCACCGAGGCGAAGCGCTTCCACCACGTCATCCAGAACACCTGCGCCTGTCATTACGATAAATGGCAGGTTTGGCGCTTCGCTACGGATTTCGCGAAGCACTGCCAGCCCGTCCATATTGGGCATGCGCAGATCACATAAAATGAGCTGAGGATGTTCTGAGCGAAACAGGGCCAGCCCCTGCTTGCCGCTTTCCGCTTCCATTACGGTATACAGGCACTGGGACAGGTACGCAGCAACACTTTCTCTGACAATGCTGTCATCATCAATGATCAGGATAGTACTGCGAGCTTTACTCATAACATTACCTGTATCACGGGTTCAATAAGCCTGAGTTTAGTGCGCCGACGGCAGTATGAGAAACGCTGGTATCGTTAAAACAAAGAAAGGGAAGACGGCTCATATGTCTTCCCTTTTCATTTATCTGAAGCAAGAATGATCCAGCGGTGCAATAAAGTCAACCGGATTAGAAATCGTCAACAGGTGGTTTGCCGGTAATCAGGAATTCTCGTCGCTGCAGGTAAGCGTCACGAATGAATGAGTAGCGATCACCGGTCACCAGGTCTTCAGCATCGAGTAAATGGGCACGGGCGTTGACGGTGCTCACCCCCAGGGCATACCACCTTTCTGGTTCATCGGCAGCATTGACCGGGTTGATGACCCGCTCAGGCAATATGCCAACACCACTACGCAGTGTTTGGGGACCGAGTAAAGGCAGGACAACGTAGGGACCTGACGCTATACCCCAGTTGGCAAAGGCCATGCCAAAATCACTGTACTTTCGCTCAATGCCCAGCGGTGAGGCGACATCAACGAGTCCCAGCATACCAATGGTTGAGTTGATAGCCAGTCGGCTGAAAGATGTCAGTACATCACCCCCTTTCAGCTGTATCAGGGCTGAGAATGTATTACGCACTTCCCCCAGGTTACTGAAGAAGTTAGATACCATCCCCCGGATGGGTTTAGGGGTGACAGTCTTATAACCTTTGGCGACAGGTTTTAAGGCATATTGGTCGATTGTATCGTTAAAAGAAAATACTGCCCGGTTCATGGGCTCCCAGGGGTCATTATAGGAGACTGGACGCTCAGCAGTGGTTACGCACGCCTGCAGAGACAGACAGGAAATGATCAGTAGCAGTATATTTCTGGTGGTTTTCATAAAAAAGTCTAACTCCTGTCTCTGTTGATCCTGGACGTCACAACAAGAACCCTGATAATTATAGCGTTGATAGTTTTATGGAGACTTACTATTGTTACTATGCTAGAACAATAGTTAAGTGTCTAACCGGAAAGGCTATTATACCCATGAGAATTCAAGATGCGGGATTTAATCGCTGAAAATTGTCGTTAATCCTGCTGCTCAAAGAAGCACCCATTTCAGGTAACGTGACTTCCAAAAAGTCATTAATTTTCTGTCGGAAATCTTTCGGTTTTGGGAAATATTGATTATTTCTGACGTATTCGTTCATCACCTTCCATAGGCGCTCCATCGGGTTTAGGTTTGGACTGTATGGTGGTAAATAATGAAGCTTGATATTCAGTTTTTCCGCCTCTTCCACCACCTCCTGTGAGCGATGGTAGCCAGCACCATCGAGCGCAATGTGAATGACATTCAAAGAAGCGTAAGCAGAGCGAAATTTTCTGAAAAAGTCGATGATGGCCTCACCGCTCACTGTCTTGTACTGCTCAAAGACAGCGGCTGGAAGATTGCCCAATTCAATGGCTCCGACAATGTTCAACCGTGTTCGACTGCCGGTCGTATTGATGATCTTGTCTGCCCCTTTTTTAATCCAGCCCGACGTGATCTTTGTCGCCTGTGTTGGGTGAACCGCGTCAATGAATAGCAGCGCCTCATCCTCAGGAAGCTCAGCCTTTAACGCCTTATATGCCTTGATAAATTCAGCTTGTTTATCGGCATCCGCTTTATGTGGAACGCCTTTGGGCTTTTTGTAAGAAAAGCCATTCTGATGAAGCCACTTAGTCAGACCAGAAACCGTATACCGTATGTTCCATCGATCTGATACGTACGCGACAATCTGGTGAGTATGGGCGTAGGTATACTCTTCGATATGCTCAATCAGTTCTTGCGTTTGGCTATCCGTTAAGCGCCCCTCACTGCCACCGTTTTCAGGTTTGAGCTGTGCCTTTGATAAAAAATAATCAATATGTCGTATGATTGAGGTTTCATGCAGCCTCAGAGCCTGAGCAATAGCTTTAGTCGTCCAACCTTCTGAGCGAAGTAATACAGCTTTTATTCGGTCACGCTCGCGAGCGTCTCGGGACTTCTTATGTTGAGTCTCAAGCTGATGTTTCTGCTGGCGTGTGAGAGTGAATTTTGGCATTCAAGTACAATGTAGAAAATACCCTCAAAAATCAAGCTTTTTCAAAGGCGACGGCTATATATTATACCCATCACACTTTCCAACTTCATCATAAGGATGGTCAGCCGGGTGAAAAGGCAAGGTGAGGTGACAGTTATGGCCGTCGTTGTGGCGAGGAACTTCAACACAGGATTTCCCTCAGATAACCACTGTAACAGAGGAGTTAGAACGTGTGATTGGTGTTACTGCCTGGCTGATGAAGCAGTCAGTCAAAACCGGGTAAGAGTAAAACAGGCAGGAACATTGACGTAAAACCAGAGGTTCTATTGAAAACAAGTAAAAAAAACCGGTTACCTATAGGGGAAAGGGTAACCGGTTGTGGTACAGCCCACTGGGGGAACAGGGGCTGTAAATTTGCCAACAAACACACACAAGGAGTTATGAGCATCTTAATGACTGCTCATACTCCCTTTGACTTCGTTGTTTGAGGATAGTTCCCCAATACACATAATTTTTTTTGAAAAAAGCGAAAAAAGCGAAAAAAGCGAAAAGAATAGTGATCAGTACGCTTCTGATTAGGGGCACTCTTTCTGGACATCTGTTGTGATAGTTAAACGACTACTTTCTAACATCTGAAGGCTGGCTGTTGTTATTGACAACACCTCAGTGCCCATTGCCACCCATACAGTCAGGAGATGCGGGAACCTGGTTTTGCAGTGCCTGCCACTCCTGCTCAGTATAAGTATGGAGCGCCAGCGCGTGCACGCTACTGTTCAATTCATCAGCCAGAAGGCGATACACCAGTTGGTGGCGCTTAACCGGTAATTTTCCAGCGAATCCATTACTGACCAGTACCAATTTAAAGTGGGATTCAGACCCGGGAGGTACATTATGTTTGTGGCTTTCATTGATCACTTCAATGTGGCTGAGGTCAAAGGCATTCTCTAGCTTTTGTTGAATACAGTTTTTTATGGTCATCACGGCTCCTGAAGGGAGGTATCCATACACACTTGCACCGATGTATTACAAGAGTGCGGGTATTGGGTCAATTTTTAGTAACGTTCCTAAGGTTATCAACAAATGAGACTGAAACAAGAGTCAGTGTTTATAGGATTTGTAACAGAACCTGATCGCCCTGGGAGACTAAATCGTGAGCCCAGATACTGAAGGCATCACCCGCTTTACGCTCTATCTGAAAAAACAGCAACATTCCTTCCTGCTCAATACCATCCACAGTACACTCACCAGCAATTTCGGCATTAATGATTATCCGAACAGTGGAGCTGGCTTTATCGGGGGATGGTATAAAAGGGAAGCGAGGAGAAAGGTGCAGACACACGCAGGTTGGCGCTATTTTTTCAATATGGGCCACTGACGCGGGTATTTCATCACGAACGATGGGCTGCAAATGGAGATTACCACAGACGACACTCTGGCAAGCCAGTATATAACGTTTTTTGATTTGCTGACTTGTCAGCCTGGTCTGGCTGCCATCAGGGGGTATGCCCTCTGTCAATTGTAACAGACAAGAATGACAGACCCCTGCCCGGCAGGAGTGAGGAACTTTTATGCCTTGTTGAAGCAAACCTTCAAGGAGGTTGTCCCCCTGTTCAAGCAAACAGGTTTTCTGGGAAAAGATGATTTCAGGCATAGTCACGCGTCTTATATCTTATGGAGTGGGCCACACTGTTTGACCTATGATCATTCTATAAACATTTGGATGGATAAAATCAAGTTATAAATAGAGCTGCTGTTGAAAAAACAGATTTTCACTGTATTTACCCCTATTCGATAGCATGTTAATCATGGGAATTATCCACTGAGAATCAGCCTGTTTTAGCCACTATTCTTGCCGTTAACTGAGCATAACCTGTTTATTCTCTGCGTGGGATATTTACGGTTTTGTCCAGGCATTTCAAGATGTTGTTGAGATAATAAGGCAAACTTCCAGACAGCAAAAGCTGGTATACTGCATCAAATTTTGAACAAAAAAGGATTCTCTCATGGCCCTGATAAAAGAAGATCATATGATCGACAGTGTGGCTGACGCGTTGCAGTTCATTTCTTATTATCACCCCCTGGATTTTATCCGGGCGATCCATAAAGCGTGGGAAAAGGAACCTTCAAAAGCGGCCAAAGACGCCATGGCTCAAATTCTGGTGAATTCCAGAATGTGTGCCATGGGTAAGCGCCCCATCTGTCAGGATACCGGTATTGTCACTGTTTTTGTAAAAATTGGTATGAAAGCCCGCTTTGATACCGACCGTACCATTGATGAGCTGGTGAACGAGGGGGTACGCCGGGCCTATACACACGCTGAGAACCCGTTGCGTGCGTCTATTCTGGCCGACCCCGCTGGTACTCGCAAAAATACCAAAGATAATACGCCGGCAGTAATACATATCAGTATGGTGCCAGGTGACAGGGTAGAAGTGGATATTGCAGCGAAAGGTGGCGGCTCAGAGAACAAATCCAAGCTGGCCATGTTAAATCCTTCTGACAGCATTGTTGACTGGGTGAAAAAAACGGTGCCGACCATGGGGGCAGGTTGGTGCCCGCCCGGTATGCTGGGGATTGGTATTGGCGGAACTGCCGAAAAAGCAGCAGTTCTGGCGAAAGAGTCCCTGATGGACCCTGTGGATATTCATGAGCTGCGTGAGCGTGGTCCGCAAAGCCGTGTTGAAGAGCTGCGACTTGAAATTTTTGATGTTGTTAATAGCCTGGGGATTGGTGCACAGGGACTGGGCGGCTTAACCACTGTTCTGGATATTAAAATCAGGGATTATCCGACCCACGCCGCTTCCTTGCCAGTGGCTATGATTCCTAATTGCGCGGCGACACGCCATGTTCACTTTACTCTGGATGGCACAGGTCCTGCCGTGTTGACTCCTCCGAGCCTTGATGCTTATCCAGAAGTCGCTGTTGAAATGGGTGAAGGTGTTCGTAAAGTTAACCTCAACACTGTCACTCATGACGATATTAAAAGCTGGCAGCCAGGTGACACAATTCTTTTATCGGGTAAACTACTGACCGGTCGTGATGCCGCTCATAAGCGGATGACCGATATGCTGGCCAAAGGGGATGAGTTGCCTGTTGATTTGAAGGGACGTTTTATTTACTACGTTGGCCCTGTCGACCCTGTGCGTGATGAAGCCGTTGGCCCGGCAGGCCCGACGACAGCAACACGTATGGACAAGTTTACCCGCATGATGCTGGAATCCACTGGCCTGGCGGGTATGATCGGGAAAGCCGAGCGTGGCCCTGAGGCCATAGAGGCGATTCGCGATAATGAGTCTGTATACCTGATTGCTGTCGGTGGTGCTGCTTATCTCGTTTCCCAGGCGGTGAAAAAAGCTGACGTTGTTGCCTTCCCTGAACTGGGTATGGAAGCTATTTATGAGTTTGAAGTTGAAGATATGCCAGTTACAGTAGCGGTAGACCATACAGGCAGCTCTGTGCATACCACAGGGCCGCAGACCTGGCAGAAAAAAATTGAAGCGCGACAATTGAATGTACAATAAGCCTTTGAGCCCATGCAGGGTATTTGAAACGCAGTGAACCCTGCCAGCTGAACTCAGTGGTTGATCGCTTTAACTTGGGGAACTTTATTCCTCGTGGGGAAAATGGCATTCAACTGCTGAATTCAGGTTTACTATTGCTTCTAGGAGCCTGACCGAGAATAGCGCCCGTAGCGAGGATTACGAGAAATTGAGGATAAAAATTTCTGCTTCTGAGGATAATAGTGGGGCTATTTGA
>NZ_JAVLSP010000062.1:0-23386 GCF_031528575.1 Candidatus Sororendozoicomonas aggregata | reverse complement strand
GTTTACTTCGCCAGTAAAGGTCATTCATGATACTCTGACCCGTTTCGTTGTCAAGCGTTCTTTTTCGTGGCAACCATCAAGTGATGACGCTCAAAAAAAGCCGCTGACCCCCTGACCCGTTGAGTCAGTGGAGGCGCATTATAAGCCAACGTAAGAACATAACAAGCCTCGGAAATCACCTATACAACCCCTTTTCAATGATCCAGATATCGCCATACAGCCCAGCCAATGCCTGGTACTGGCCTGAAAACCCCCTATCAAAATATCAGCCATGATACAGTAATTGACTAAGATCCAGTAACGGCTGTAACGCACTGACCACATCCGATAGTCCCTGCAGATCATCATCAGTAAATCGCTCCGGTACAGGACTATCAATATCCAATACAGCCACCAGCTCATCATTCTTGAACAAAGGCAGTACTATTTCACTACGACTGTCAGCATCACAGGCAATATGCCCCGGGAAAGCCTCAACATTGTTCACCATAAGCGACTTTTTCATGGAGGCAACATTGCCACACACACCTTTGCCAAAGGGTATTCGAACACAGGCTGGCTTTCCCTGAAAAGGCCCCAATACCAGCTCTTCTCCCCTGACAATGTAGAAGCCTACCCAGTTCACCTCAGTCAACGTGATGTAAAGCAAACTGGCTACATTGGCTAAATTAGCCAAAGTGTCTGATTCCCCCCTGCATAAAGCGTCCACCTGGGTAACAAGTAACGAGTAGGATGTATTTTGCTCAGCAGGTATATCAAACATGCAAGGTTCCTTTTATGACGGTTTAAGTAGAACGTATTGGCAACATAACGAAATCCAGAGCCCTCGCCAAGCATAACTTTTGTCAGTATGACTAAGCAGGCTGTTCATTTTTACTCAGTTTCATTTATTTATTACAAATCAGGCAGGCATCACAACCTGCGTCTATGCTTTCATCTGCCAGTTGCCTGCATCGCACACGGTGCCAGGAGCCTGACCGAGAATAGCGCCCTTAGCGAGGATTGCGAGAAATTCAGGATAAAATTTCTGTTTCTGAGGAGAATAGCGGGGCTATTTGATGAAGAAGCAGGAATTTTTAGACCCATTTATCACAACCGCAGTAGGGCAGTCTATTCTCGGACAGCCTCCTAGGGCATGGCACGAACTTCAATCCAGACGCCTTGTCAGAGTTACCAGAACAATAGAATCCATAAAAGAGGTGGTTATGTTTAATATTGGTAAATTATTAGTCGGCATGACAATCAAAGGCTGGCTGGTTATTGCGTTGGGTTTTGTTAGCTGGGTTGCCCTTACCTATTTAATGGGACTTTATTCGGAAAAAAAATGGGGTGACAGGGAGTCGGGGGCACTCATCGGCTTTTTTGTACCAGGGTTATTGTTTACGCTTGTGCTTTATTTCATCTGAGGACCCGACACGGCTGCAAGTGACCAAAAGCCACTGTAAAGCAACCGCTGGTCAAGCAGGTATTCAGAAGCAGTCTTAAAAGTCATGCGCCTACTGCGGCTAAGATAAATGGGTCTAAAAAGTCGCTTTTGTTCGTCAAATAGTCCCGCTATTCTCCTCACAAAAGCGACTTTCTATCCGCCATTTTTCGCGGTCCTCGCTACGGGCAGACTTTTAAGACTGCTTCTCAGGCAAAGACAACGCTCAAGCCTGCTGCCCTTTACCAGCAAAGAGCGACGGTATTGTCCGGCCCATATCATCCAGGACCAGGTACAATGCGGGGATTAAAAACAATGTAATCACGGTACCAAATAAAATCCCAAAGCCCAATGATACCGCCATGGGAATCACTATTTGCGCCTGAAGACTGGTTTCTAAAGTAATAGGCACTAAACCTAGAAAGGTGGTCAATGAGGTAAGAATAATGGCCCGGAAACGCTCCTTCCCACCGGAAAGCACCGCTTCGTGCAACGACTGCCCGGCGTCGCGCCCCTCGTTGATAAAGTTCACCAGAATCAAGCTATCGTTAACCAGCACCCCTGCCAGGGCAATCAACCCGTAAACAGAGAGCAGGCTGAACGAAATATCAAACAAAATATGACCAAAGACAGCCCCCACCAGACCAAAAGGAATAATCACCATAACCATAACCGGCTGCAAATACGATTTAAGGGGGATAGCAATTAATGCGTAAATAAGAAAAAGCGCCATCAACCCTGCGGCACTGAGCTGCTGGACGAGTTTTTTCTGCTCCAAAGTTGCCCCTTCCAAACCACTGGATACCCCAGGGTATTGTTCAAACAGCTGCGGCAGGTAATTCCTCTCAATATCATCAATAATGGCATCGGGTTCTACACGACGGGTATCCACCTCTGCCATCACGGCAACAGAGCGTACACCATTGGTTCTGCGAATAAAACTTGATCCTTCTCCCAGGGTTATCTCCGCCACTTCATAAAACGGGACTTCACTACCATCACTGGTTCGTATTCGCACTTGCTCCAGATCGGTCAGGTCATTACGCTCATCAAGGGGATAACGAAGCATCACCTTTACTTCTTCGTTTCCTCGCTGAAAGCGTTGAACCTCTTCGCCATACAGTCCCTGTCTAACCTGATTACCCAGCGTCGCCAGTGTTAATCCCAGGGCTTCTCCTTCCGGGCGAATCCCCAGTGTCACCTCATCAACAGGTGCCTCAGAGGTATTTTCTACGTCAAATACCCCGTCATAACTGTTAACCTTGGCGGTTAGCGCTGCAGCAGCCTGTCGCAACCGCTCGTAGTCGTTACCACTTAGCCGGAAGTATAACGGCTTGGAGCCACCAGTATCAGTACTGGCTGAAAAATTTAGCTGCCTGACGCCAGGAATATCGCCGACATAGCGCCGCCACTGATTGACAACAGAAAAGGCATCCATGGACCGCTCCTCTGACTTGGTCAGCTCAGCAACCAGCTTGCCCGCCGTATTACTACTGGAATGCAGAAAGAGAACATCCAGCAAACTTTCACCAGGGTTTGCTTTTTGGTAATCCTCATCAAGCCTCACAAGAGCCTGCTCCACCCTTGTCAGAGCGGCATTTCTGGCGGCCAGTGATGAGCCACTGTTCATGGACAGCTCTACTTCAATAAAGTCACTGGGCAGTTTGGGAAAAAAGACAAACCGTACCAGCGGACTTGATGCCAATCCCAGCGTGATAAGCAAGATACCCACAAATACACTGATAGTGATATACCGGTTATTGACTGCCTTTTGCAGTAAAGGCTGATACCTGTGGACAATGAACGTTTGCAGTTTTTCATCAAACCGGTCTTGTAAGCGATGGATTGCCTGAGACAAGGGGTTCATCGTTTTTGCTACTGGTTTCATATGGGCCAGATGCGCCGGCAAAATCAGCTTTGATTCTACCAGCGAGAAGATCAAGCATAAAATAACCACAACACCTATGGATTCAAAAAAAGGTGCCCCTTGACCTTCCACAAACAATACCGGTAAAAAAGCCGCCATTGTCGTTAACACCCCAAAAGTGGCAGGCACGACCACACGCTTCACACCACTGATAACATTTTCAAGGGAATGACCATGGCGCATTGTTTGTGTATGGACGCTCTCACCAATAACAATGGCATCATCCACTACAACCCCCAGAACCAGAATAAAAGCAAATAAGCTGATCACATTAACAGAGACAGGAACAGGACCATGGGGCATCAGCCACAGGGCACCAAGAAAGCACACGGGAATACCCACCACAACCCAAAACGCCACTTTCAGACGCAAAAACAAGCTGAGGATCATAAAGACCAACAAGGCGCCGTAGAGCATATTTTCCAGCATCATGTCCATTCGGCCTTCCAGATAAAAGGAAACATCCCCCCAGGTGAGTGCCTTCACACTACCAGGAAGGTCATCACGCGCCTTCTCCAGATAAGCCTTAATGGCTTTAACCGTCTCAATATCGCTCTGATTGCCGCCAGATTGCACTTGAATAGACACAGCCGGCTCGCCATTTAAACGAACAATCGCTTCATCTTCCTCAAAACCATCGTGAACGGTGGCAATATCACCTAACCGTAATCGGCTACCATCACTGTTTGTCCGCACCACAAGCCTGGAAAAATCAACCCCTTTATCGGCCTGCCCCCGGGTTTTCACACTAATATCACCGCTGCTGGTCCGTATCGCGCCACCGGCAAGATCCACAGAGGACAAACGCAACCGCTCTGCCAGCTCATCAAAGGTCAAACCATAGCGCCTGAGGCTGCTTTCGGACACCTCAATAGCAACTTCAAGGTTACGCTCGCCCATAATGGTTGCCTTGGTCACTTCAGGCAAAGCCATCAGTTCCTGATGCATCTGCCGCGCAAGCCGCTGAAGTGATAACGCGTCAATACCGCCAGATACTGTGACAAAAATCACTGGCTTTTCAGGTTCTATTTTTCCAATAACAGGACGCTCTGCCTTTTCCGGCAGGCTGGTCATACTTTCAACGGCTGATTTCACATCGTTATACAATGTATCAACATCAAAGCCTGTTTCTGTATCCACCAGAACCACAGCCCTCCCTTCATAGGCCATGGAGACAACTTTTTTAATACCTGATATATCCCTGACAGCTTCTTCCAGCTTGATAATAATACTTTGCTCAATATCAGTGGGACCGGCACCGGGGTAATTCACTTCCACCTTGACGGTATTCACGTCAAAATCAGGAAACGTTTGTTTTTTAATCATCCAGGCAGAGATTAGCCCTGCCGCGATAATCAATAACATCATCAAGTTCGCAGCAACATTATTGGCAGCAAACCACGCTATTATTCCATTACTTTTATCGCGAGTTGTATTCATTACAGTTTTAGCAAATTATTATCGTGGGTATGGTCAGCATCCGCAGTTGTGGCACTCAGGATTCGCGCCTTCATACCATCCACCGGGTTATTTATTGCTGTAATACATAGCCGGTCGCCATCCATTAAATCGCCCGTTACAAACACAGCGTCTTCCGATGCATAAACAATATCGACGTTTCGGAACCATAAATTCCCATTTTGTCCATCATTACCCTGATACACAAGTACCTTTCCACTGCCATACAGTGCAGAGCGAGGTATACGGTAAAGATTATCCAGAGTTTTTCCCTGAAGTTTCGCATACACGAAGCTACCTGCCTTTAGTACCGGCTGCCCTTTTGCCGCCAGGCCATAAGGATCTCTGATTTCAGCCACCAGGTAATGCATACGACTATGTTCATCAACAACCCCTTCAGCCCTTGCAATGAGGCCCTGACGTTGCAAGGTCACACGTCCTTGCCGTTGTTCCAACTGAACAACGGTCGTTGTGCTTTTTGTCTGCCCAAAGCCAGGGATGTCTATAAATTCAAGATCGGAGGGTTTCAGTGGTAACCGTACCTCAGCAACATCCGTTGAAAAAACTGTGCCCAGAGCAGCCCCTGAGGCAACAAACTGCCCCTTATTCAGTGAGCGTTCGATCACCATTCCCGCATAGGGAGCTTTAACAGTGGTTTTTTCAAGATCTCGCTGAGCCTTTACTACCTGGGCTTTAGCTGCCTTTACATTAGCCCGCGCTTCTGCGACAAAGGGTTTTCTCAATAACAAGTCCGGCGCATTGACCAGCTTTTTACCCGAACGCTGCCAATTCTTTTTTTCAGCCTCTGATTTTGCAATCTCTTCTGCTAAGCGCGCCTTGCTGGAAGCCAGAGCCGCTTCAGCCTGTATAAGTGCTACCTTGTAATCACTGGGATCAATGCTTGCCAGAATATCACCTTCGCTAAACACAGCACCACTGGCAAACAAGGGTGAAACGTCTGTCACAACACCACTGACTTCTGCCACCAACTGCGTCTCAGAAGCGGGCCTGACAACACCTTGGCTGCGAACAGTCAACGTCACAGATTCAGTAAACAATCTCTGACTTTCTACCAATGGTATAGCTTCCCTTTCAGGCTCTTTCTCTGGAGCGCCTTTGAGCTGGATTAAACCGTAAAAAACGGCGACACTGGCGATCAAAATTATCAGGGAAACACGCAACTGTCGGTTAGCAAGCAGAACGTTCATCATTTTTTTCCATTAATTATTGGCAACCCGGCTGCTTTTTATTGCAAGGAAAATATAATGCGATGGTGCCTATTTTTTCATGTGCCTGATTTTTTACCAAAAATCATTCAGCTTCTGTCATAATGCCAGTGGTTCGCTCTAACGACGCTAAGGCACTAACAATCCAAGCCCCAGTCCTGCGTTGAAATGCCAATGCCTTGGAATCGCACGCTTTACTCGTCACTTTTCCTTGTTCTGAGGCCCAACTTGTCATACTCACCGCGGTAGTCAAAAAGGTCATGGGTATAAACCTGAATTCAGGATAAAAAAAGCAGCCTCAAACGGGCTGCTTTCTCGAACCGCAAGAATAGAAAACACTCATAACGGTGTAATATTCTCTGCCTGAGGCCCTTTCTGCCCCTGGGTCACCTCAAACTCCACACGCTGCCCTTCTTTCAGGGAACGAAAACCCTCACCTACAATCTGGCGAAAATGGGCAAATACATCAGGTCCACCACCATCTTGAGCAATAAATCCAAAGCCTTTTTCATCGTTAAACCATTTCACCGTGCCGGTTGTCTTGGCCATACCCTTACCCTGTTATTCAATCATCCACTCAGCCCACAATAGGCTGCGTTACCAGAAGTGGCCCCATCCATTGCCAAGAACCCGACAACCCACAACCCTTTGGACACTGCAATCCCTGCATATAGAGGTAGTCTCACTTTTAATGCACCCCCGTACAGGCAGGTACGCACACAGATAGAACACCCTCATACCACCCTGTCTTTTACACTACCCGATGCACGCGTGAGAGAAAAGCCTTGATTTCTATTTACTTGCTAACAGTCTCCAGACACAGCACAAAAATTCCCGCTCTTGATATCTCAACACAGTTTCCCCTCGAGGGTGACCAAGCCACCATCACAGATATGCTTTCTTTCCAATCACCAAAACAAGAGGCAAAAAGTGCCGTCCCCAAATAATGAGATCGGCCAGTGCTTTATCGCAGGGGATTATTGGCAAGGTCTGTGGAGCCGCTAGAAGGTTCTACAACGATTATTGCTCTTTAACTACCCGGCTGGTGCTACCCTGGCTAAGTACCTTCACACGATTACCTTTCACAAACACTTCGTTGGGATCAGCCTGTTGCACGACAGAAACTTTGGAGCCATTATCCAGCTTTACGGTGAGTTCAACGCCCTGTTTTTCTGTTAGCTTTTTCTCAGCCATATTACCCACAATACCACCGGCAACAGCACCTATAATGCTTGCGATGCTACTGCCACTGCCCCCACCAATATTCGATCCCGCGGCTATACCGCCAATAGCACCACCGGCAAGAGCACCAACGCCACCTTGCTCTCCTTCAAGCTTAACCGGGCGCACCTCTTCAATCGTACCAAATTGAACTTTTTGTATTTGCCGGGCTTCGTCTTGGGAGTAGGTTGTGCCGAACAGGTCTTTTGTACACCCTGAAACAATCATCAAGACGCTGGCTATAGCTACAGCACAAATATAAGGTTTCATTCTCATCATCATACTCTTTAGATTTTTATGGTTTTCAGTTTACACCAGATCTGGAATAACGCATCAAAACCTTCCACCCTAGGAGCCTGACCGAGAATAGCGCCCGTAGCGAGGATGGCAGAAAATTGAGGATAAAAAGTCGGAAGTTTTTAGTGAATAGTGGTTCTATTTGCTAAAAATTTCCGACTTTTTAGACCAATTTGCTGCCACCGTAGTAGGGTAGTCTATTCTCGGACAGGCTCCTAGGGTTCATGCCTCCTGTAGAACTGTCTGTCAGTCCACCCAGACCCTGGCATTACGGAACATTCGTAACCATGGGCCATCTTCTTTCCATCCCCTTGGCGACCAGCTATGCTGCACAGTTCTAAATACCCGCTCAGGATGCGGCATCATAATAGTGACACGCCCATCAGTGGAGGTCAGGCCGGTGATACCCTGGACAGAACCGTTGGGATTATAAGGGTAACGCATGGTGGGCTTACCCTGGCTATTGACATACTTCAGCGCAATCTGAGCAGACCCCGCCAGTTTTTCCAGCTGGTCATCGTCTTTGAATTCTGCCAGCCCTTCACCGTGTGCTACTGCGATGGGCACGCGCGCGCCTTCCATCCCACTCAGTAGCACAGACCGGCTTTTCTGAACTTCCACCATGGCTAACCGGGCTTCAAACTGTTCGGACTGGTTACGCACAAAGCGGGGCCAGTTTTGCGCGCCTGGAATCAACCCATGAAGGTTGGAGAGCATCTGACAGCCATTACACACCCCAAGGGTAAACGTCTCCTTACGCTCAAAAAACGCGGCAAACTCCCCCTGCAGGCGGGCATTAAACAGGATGGTTTTTGCCCAGCCCTCACCTGCTCCCAGTACATCTCCGTAGGAGAAGCCACCACAAGCTGCCAGCCCTTTAAACTCAACCAGCGAACGACGCCCCGCAATCAAATCACTCATATGGACATCAACGGGCATGAAGCCTGCCCGCTCAAAAGCCGCAGCCATTTCTACCTGTCCGTTAACACCCTGCTCTCGCAAGATGGCCACGGCAGGTCTGACATTTGTCGCAATATAAGGTGCGGCAATATCTTCAGCGACATCAAAGTGTATGACCACATTCAGGCCACCATCATTATCATCGAGCAGATTATCAAACTCCTGGCGGGCGCATTCAGCATTGTCACGCATTGCCTGAAGGCGGTAACTGGTTTCTGACCACCAGCGCTGAAACTTCACACGGCTTTCATCCAGCACAGCCTCACCGTCCACATAAAAAGCGATACGCTGACCTTTATTCAGAGAACCGATAGTATGACTACAGCTACCGAGGCCATACCGGGACAGAAGGTCTTTCGTCCATCCTTTATCTTGCCGGCGTATCTGAATGACGGCACCGAGTTCTTCATTGAACAATACGGGCAGGTAATCTTCCGGTGCCTTAACCAGTTTATCCAGCCTCACCGCAATCCCTGTCCGCCCGGCAAAGGCCATTTCCAGCAACGTGGTCAATAAGCCGCCATCAGAACGGTCGTGATAAGCCAGAAGCACCTCTTCGTCCAGCAGGGTTTGAATGACACTGAAAAATGCCCGCAGATCTTGCGCGTCATCCACATCCGGCCCATGATTACCCACCTGCTGATAAACCTGCGCCAAGGCAGAACCACCCAGCCGGTTTTGTCCACGCCCCAGGTCAATCAGGATCAGGTCGGTGTCTCCCTGATCAGTTTTCAGCTCAGGCGTTACCGTTTTACGGATATCAGACACGGGTGAGAAGGCTGAAATGATCACAGACAACGGCGACGTCACCTCTTTGTCTTTGCCGCCTTCACGCCAGCGGGTGGCCATGGACATGGAGTCTTTACCCACGGGAATGGTCATACCTAGCTGGGGGCACAGCTCCATACCCACAGCTTTTACCGTATCAAACAACTTCTCATCTTCACCGGGATGACCCGCCGCGGCCATCCAGTTAGCGGACAGTTTGATATCACTGAGTTTTTCGATGCGGGCACTGGCAATATTGGTAATGGCTTCACCAATCGCCATCCGGCCAGAAGCGGGTGCGCTGATCAGCGCCAGGGGGGTTCTCTCCCCCATAGCCATGGCTTCGCCCGTGTAGCTGTCGAAGGTTGTCGCGGTGACGGCACAATCCGCAACGGGCACCTGCCAGGGGCCTACCATTTGGTCACGGGCTACCAGGCCGGTGATGGTTCGGTCACCAATGGTGATCAAAAAGTTTTTACTGGCCACCGACGGCAACTTCAATACCCGCTCAGCCGCTTCTATCAGCGCGACACTGCCCATCGTTAACGGTAACCGCTTAACGTTATCGCGCTCAATATTGCGATGCATGCGGGGTGGTTTGCCTAACAACACCGACAGCGGCATAGCCACAGGCACATTCCCAAAGTGGCTGTCTCCCACATGCAGATGCAGCGCCTCTGTTGCCTCTCCCACCAAAGCATAAGGGCAACGCTCACGATGACAGATAGCCGCAAAGGTCTCCAGCCGCTCAGGGACAACAGCCATCACATAACGTTCTTGCGATTCATTACACCACAAGGCCAACGGCGACATCCCGGGTTCATCACTATGAACAGCACGCAACTGGAATTTACCACCACGGCCACCATCGCTGACCAGTTCAGGCAGTGCGTTAGACAAACCTCCCGCGCCCACATCGTGAATAAAGCTGACAGGATTCTCACTACCGAGCTGCCAGCACTGGTCAATCACTTCCTGAGCGCGGCGTTCCATTTCCGGGTTACCCCGCTGGACGCTGGCAAAATCAAGATGTTCCTGCCCTTCACCTGACGTAACAGACGATGCCGCACCGCCACCGAGACCAATGTTCATGGCCGGACCACCGAGAACAATCAGGTGCGCCCGAACAGGGATTTCCCCTTTTTCCACATGATCGCCACGAATATTTCCCAACCCGCCAGCGAGCATAACCGGCTTGTGGTAACCGTAGACTTCATCGCCGTTAACACCCCTGGCCCTGGTTTCAAAGGTGCGGAAATAGCCACAGAGGTTTGGACGGCCAAATTCATTGTTAAACCCGGCACTGCCAAGGGGGCCATCGAGCATAATATCCAGTGCAGAGGCAATGGGGGCCGGCTTGCCGTAAGGGATCTCCCAGGGCTGGTTAAACCCGGGGATATTCAGGTTAGACACGGTAAATCCCGTTAAGCCTGCTTTCGGCTTGGCTCCCTTGCCGGTCGCCCCTTCATCGCGTATTTCGCCACCTGCACCGGTAGCGGCACCCGGCCAGGGAGAGATTGCCGTTGGGTGGTTATGGGTCTCAACCTTCATCAGTATATGAATGGCTTCTTCATTAAACTGATAGGTTTTGCTCTCAGGAGATGGGTAGAAACGGCGACTATGAAACCCCCGGATCACGGAAGCATTATCTTTATAAGCACTAAGCACACCATCGCTGTGCATGTCATGGGTATTGCGAATCATCTCGAACAGGGACAGATCCTGTTCTTCACCATCAATGGACCAGGATGCATTAAAGATCTTATGCCGGCAGTGCTCAGAGTTAGCCTGGGCAAACATCATCAATTCAACATCGGTAGGATTGCGCTTGAGCGCCCGATAGCTCTCCACCAAATAACTGATCTCATCATCAGCAAGGGCCAGCCCAAGGCGTGTATTGGCTTCTTTCAACGCCTCATCGCCTTGGCTCAACACGGCCACGGTCGTTAATGGCTCAGGCTCAGCTTCAGCGAACAGGGCTTTGGCCTCATCAAACGATGACAGCACAACCTCCGTCATCCGGTCATGGAGCACCGCTGATACCTGGGCAGTCTCTTCATCCGTGAGTGGTTCACCACTGGTCACATAGCAGGCAATACCACGCTCAATCCGTTTAACGGCTTCAAGGCCGCAATTATGGGCAATATTGGTTGCCTTTGAAGACCAGGGGGAAATCGTACCAAAGCGAGGTACCGTAAAAAACAGCTGACCGGAGGTAGCCTCCTGCTGATGGCCTGGTCCGTAGGTCAACAAACGCTTAAGCACCTCAGTCTGCCTGGCATCCAGACTCCTATGAAGTGCCACAAGGTGTTGAAACTCAGCATAAATTCCGGTGACAGTAGGCACCATACCCTGCAAAGACGCAAGGCGCTTTTCACTACGAAACCCGGAAAACGCCGGGGTACCACGCAATATCAGCATACTCAGGCCTGTCCTCAAACTCGACTCAGGTGGAGTGTAAGCACAGTATCATAATCGAAGTGAGGGGAAGGAAACCAGTGACACCCCTGATGAAAGTGGGCCAAGAAACGGGCCAAGACGGGCCAAGGACACCCAAAGACTTTCCAAAACAGCTCACCTTTATTTCGTTTATTTTCAGCAATGGCGTTCACCCCGGAGCGACTCGAACAGGCTTTAAAAACAATCAGCCAGGAGCCTGTCCGAGAACAGCGCCCGTAGCGAGGATTGCGAGAAATTGAGGATAAAAATTTCTGTTTCTGAGGAGAATAGCGGGGCTATTTGATGAAGAAGCAGTAATTTTCAGACCAATTTATCGCAGTCCTCGCTATGGGCAGACTTTTAAGACTGCTTCTAAGAGGACAGCTTATGCCCTTTCTCAAAAGCTGTTCATGATCTTGTGTGAAAAGCAACACCGATAAAAAAACCTGCCTGTTTTTGGATTTTTCAAGAAACCGAAGGAACTCTGTAACGAAGAAAAGTCCAAAACAAGCGGCTTTTGTCACCGCTTGCAGTCCATAAAAGAGCGCAAACAACTTCTCGGGATTTATCAGAAAAGAATACACCTATCGAACAACTTTTGATAAACAGGCTTTTTCAAATCCCATACCACTACGACACCATCATAAGAGAAAAAAACCAGCCGATTATTGGGCAATGCCAAGAGTGATCCACCCGTGTCACAATTGTGTTCCATTGTTCCCACCCATCGCTCTCCATAAGGGTTGTTCAAATCCCATAGTTTAATGACTCCATGAATAGAGCATGAAGCCAAGCGCCCATCTGACAGTTGAACAACTGATTCCACACGGCCGGTTTGTTCATCCAGGAGGGTCTCATATTGCGTTAAATCAGGCTTATGCAGATTCCAGACCTTTATCCCGTCCCCAGCGCAAGAGACCAGCCGTCCGTCATCCAATCCTATCAACGTTTCCAATGATTCATCTGCACTCACTATTAGCGTGGCCACAGGTGTCTCTTGATCCAGCTTGTTCAGATCCCATACATTTGCGGCTCTTTTACTAAAGCACGTAACGACCCGCCCATGGGTCGGTGACACGAGATACGATCTCAACTTGTCCTCAATGTTATCTGTCAACGTTGCGAGGCACGGCTGTTCATCAAGGTCATTTACATTCCACACCTTAAGGACCCCGTCTGTTGAGAGTGAAACCAGCCGGTCATCAGGCAGTTGCCTGACGGCTGCAATACAGGCCTCATGCTCGAGCGTGGCAACGCACTGCTGATGATCAGGCCTACTGAGATCCCACACCTTGATTATTCCGTCTGCTGAAGCCGAAAGCAGTCGGCCATCATGCAGTTGCATGACTGCTACAACCAACTCGTCATGCGCCTTCAACGTCGCGATGCATTGCTCCTTGTGGGGCGTGCTCAGGTCCCATACCTTTACGGTTCCATCTGAAAGGCCCGAAGCCAGCCGCTGCCCGGTCAGTGGCGCTAGTGACAAAATAGGTTTTTCCTGGATAGGTTTTTCCTGGACACCCTGACCTAGCGTTATCATATACGGCTTACCATCCGGTCCACTGGGATTCAATACCTTTATGCGCTTTCCATAAAATAAAGCCACCCGTTCATCAGACAATAGTACTATATCTCCGAAGTATTCCAATTTGTTAGAATCGTTATTCAACAACGTTGCCACAGGCTGATAACTTTCGATACCAAAAGCATAATGAAACAAGGGCATTCCCACGTAAGAAAAACAAAAGAAACAGATAAAACGTAATGTTTTTAAATAGCGCAACATGTCAACCTCTCACCGTTTTTTTCACCGTTTTTTTCACCGTTTTTGGTTTATTGACTGGTTTTGGTTACTCATACGCTTTATAAATAGACGAATGATTTCATTCCATAACAACCAGTTCAAATAGACTTATTAAATACTCATCATTATGGTCACGCTTTACGACTAGTATTTAAGGAAAAAAAGTATAGTCAATATAAACGTGCTCACTGGACACATTGAAAAAAATTACAGTTTTTTTATAAGTCATCTCGAGTTAAGAGTGAGCAGGTTTTCAGGATGATTGTGCCGCAAACCAACAACCAACATTGAACCTGAACTCAGCAATTGATTTCTTTTAACTTGCCAAGAGCCGTATTCATCATGGAAAAAACGGCGTTCAACGACTGAATTCAGATTAGAAAATCAGCTGGGACAAGCGGCTTTTATCAACGTTTGCGGTCCATAAAAGAGCGCAAACAACTTCTCAGGATTTATCAAAAAAGAATACATCTACCGAACAAATTTCGATGAACAAGCTTGTTCAAATCCCATACCTCGACGACACCTTCATGGGAGAGGAAAACCAGCCGATTATTGGGCAGTGCTACGAGTGATCCACTCGTGGTACCATCGTGATCCAATGTTCCCATCCACTGCTTTTCATAAGATTTTTTCAGATTCCATAGTTTAATGGTTCCATCCTCAGAGCATGAGGCCAACCACCCATTGGGCATTTGAACAACTGAACGCACAAGGCCGGTATGTTCATTCAAGGTGGTCACACATTGCTTTCCATCAGGCTTATTCAGATCCCACACTTTTACTCCGTTTGCAGCGCAAGAGACCAGCCGTCCATCAGCCAATTCTGTCAAGGTTTTCAATGATTCATTTTCACTCACTATTAGCGTGGCCATAGGCTTCTCTGGGTAAGGCTCACTCAGATCCCATATATTGACAACTTTCACACTAAAGCAAGTGACCACTCGCCCACGGGTCAGAGGCAGGAGAAGCGATTTCAACTCACTCACGGCATCAGTTGTCAATGTTGCCAGGCACCGCTCTCCCCGAGGGTTATTCAGATTCCACACCTTGAGTACGCCGTCTGTTGAGATCGAAGCCAGCCGACCATCAGGCAGTTGCCTGACTGCTGCGACCCACTCGTCGTGCCGCAACGTCGCAACGCATTTTTCTCCAACAGGCCGACTCAGATCCCACACCTTTAGCGTTTTGTCTACTGAGGCCGAAGCCAGCCGACCATCAGACAATGGTATGACTGCTACAACCCAGTCACTATGTCCCTTCAACGTTGCAACGCATTGCTCCTGGCCGGGCTTACTCAGATCCAATACCGTTATGGTTCCATCCGCAAAGCCAGAAACCAGCTGCTGATTGTTCAGTGGCATAAGTGTTTTAATCTGATTTGCTTCGGTGCCCTGACTCAGCGTTATCACCGATGGCTGACAATCCGCTTCACTGAAATCCAACACCTTTATGTGCTTGTGCGCAAAGACTAAAGCCACCCGTTTATCGGACAGTACGACCATATTATTGACGTTTTCCTTTTCTTCAAGCCCACTGTTTAGATCCAGGGTTGCCACAGACGGATAAAAATAGTGACCAAAGGCACAGTGAAACAAGGACATTCCCACATAAAAAAAAGAAAAAAGACAGATAAAACCTACTTTGTTCATATAACGCAACATGCCAACCTCTTACTACTTTTGCTGTATTGACTGGCGTTGGTTATCCATGCTCTTTATAAAAAAGCTTATTATTTTATTCCACACCAACCAGCCCGGGTAGATTTATTAAATAATAATCATGATGGTCCCTCTTATGATTATTATTCAAAGACGCAAAGTATAGTTTATACAAACGAGTTAATTGGATTCATTGAAAAAAATCATAGCTTTTTATTGGTGATTTCGAGTTAATAATGACCAGGCCGTCAGGGTGGTTGTGTTGCCAATGAATAATAAAATAGTGAACCTGATCAGCAGTTAACCGCTGTTAACTTGCCAGGTATCTTATCCTTCATGGGAAAAACGGCATTCAACCATTGAGGCAGATTAAAAAAACAGGTGGATGAAGGGCACGCTGAACGACTATAACTGAGCCACTACAACGAAACAAAGGCGACAAGGGAAAACACGTTTCATTATCGTCGATGCCAAAGTATTAACAACAGGGCTTATACTCAAACGAACGCCGCCAATAAAGTAGCCGCTTGAAATACGACGGATATAGTATATGCCCTTGCTCAGGATTTATCAGAAAAGAATACACCTGCCAGGCGGATTCGGATAAACAGACTCATTCAGATCCAGATCAACGGACTCATTCAGATCCAGATCAACGGGCTGATTCAGATCCCATACCTTTACGATACCCTCTCTGGAGATGAAAAACAGCCGATTATAGGACAGTGCTGCCAGTAGCCCAATACTGCTATTATGTTGCAATATGCCAATGCGCTGCTGTCCATCAGGCTTGTCGAGATTCCATAATTTAATGGTTTTATCATTCGTGGATGAAGCCAGCCAACCATTGGGCATTTGAATAACTGAACTCCCAAAGCCAGCACGTTCACTCTCGAGGATCACACATTGACTTTCCTCAGGCTTATTCAGATCCCACACCTTTACTCCCTCAAAAGCGCAAGAAACCAGCCGATCATCAGCCAACCGTATCAATTTTCTTAATAATTTACTTTTACTCACTATTAGCTTGACCACAGGCTCGCCTGGTTGTAGCGTGTTCAGATCCCATACATTTGCGACATTGCCATATTGGCAAGAAACTATTCGCCCATTCGTCAGTGGCACGAGAAATAAACCCAACAAATTACTCTTCTTTTCATTATTAAACGTCACAACGCATCGCGCTTGGCCAGGCTCACTCAGATTCCACACATTGTGTGATCCATCTGTTGAGGCCGAAACCAGTCGGCCATCAGACAGTTGCGCAAATGCTCCAACCCCTTCAACATGATTGTTGAGCGTCGCAACGCACTGCGCTCCACGAGGTCTACTCAGATCCCACACCTTGAGCGTTCCGTCTTCTGAGATCGACGCCAATCGGCCATCGAATAATTGTTCAACGGCTCTGACCCACCCGGTGTGCCCCTCCAGCTTTGCAACGCATTGCTCTTCGCCGGACTTATTCAGATCCCATACTGTTATGGTTCCGTCTGAATACCCTGAAGCCAGCCGCTGCTCTTTCAGTGGCGTGAGTGATGAAATAACAATATCTTCGGGAAACTGATCCAGCGTTGTCACCGATGGCTCACAATCCAGTCTACTCAGATCCAACACCTTTACGGTACGATAGCCATAAACTAAAGCCACCCGTTCATCAGACAGCGAAACCATACTACCGACGTATTTTTCGTCACCAGAATCATCATCGAGATCCAACGTTGCCAGGCATTGATAACTCTGGTTACCAAAGGCGCAGTGAAACAGGGACATTCCCGCATAAAAAAAAGAAAAAAGACAGATAAAACTTAATTTGTCCATATAACGCAACATGCCAACCTCTGACTGCTTTTGCTGTATTGACTGGCGTTGGTTATCCATGCTCTTTATAAACAAGCTCATTATTTTATTCCACACCAATCAGCTCGGGTAGATTTATTGAATAATAATCATGATGATGATGGTCACGTCCTATGATTATTATTCAAAGACAAACAGTATAGTGAATATAAACGTGTTGGTTGAGTACATTGAAAAATCACTGCTTTTTTATCGGTAATCTCACCTTTAGAGAAACCAGGCGTTAACCGTGGTTGTATTGTCAATGGACAAACAATTGTGAACCTGAACTCAGAAGCAGTCCTCGCTACGGGCAGACTTTTAACACTGCTTCTGAGGATTTATCAGAAAAGAGTACACCCGCGGAGCGGATTTGAAGAAACAGGCTTATTCAGATCCCATACCTTTACGACACCTTTATCAGAGAAAAAAACCAGCTTATTATCAGACAGTGCCATGAGTGATCCGCTACTTTTCTTATGTTTCCATGTTCCTATGCATTGTTTTCCGGGGGAGTTGGCTAGATTCCATAGGTTAATGGTTCCATCAATAGAGCATGAAGCCAGCCACCCATTGGGCATTTGAATGATATCCCTGACAACGTCGGTCTGTTGATTCAAGTCGGCTACACATTGATCTCCATCAGGTTTATTCAAATCCCACACCTTTATTCCGTTATTATCGCAAGAAGCCAGCCGATGATCAGCCAATTTTATCACGGCTGTCAATAATCCCGCTTCGCTTAACATTAGCGTTGCCAAAGGCACCTTTTTTCGTCGGCGCTTACTCAGATCCCATACATTCGCGACCCTGTTACCACGGCAAAAAAGTATTCGGCTACCGGCCAGTGGCAGGAGAAATGATTGCATATCACCCTCCTCATCATTCTCCACATTCACCACCTTATCAACACATTCCTTGCCATCAGGCTCTCTTAGATCCCACACCTTGAGTGTTCCGTCTGCCGAGGACGACACCAGCCGACCATTGGAAAGTTCCGCAACTGATTCAGCCCTTGGTTCCGAGAGCGTGGCAACGCACCTATCTCCATCACGATTTTTGAGATTCCACACCTTGAGCGTTCCATCTTCAGAGGCTGAAAACAACTGATCATTAGACAGTTCCTTGACGGCTCTGACCCATCGGGTATGTCCATTAAGCGTTGCAACGTACTGCTGCCCGTAGGGTCTACTCAGATCCCATACCTTCATGGTTCCGTCTGAAAGGCCAGAAACAAGCCGCTGTCCTTTCAGTGGCGTGAGTGATGAAATAATACTATCTTTGTCAAACTGATACAGCGTTACCACGCATGCCTCATAACCCGTTGCGCTGAAATCCAACACTTTTATGGTATCAAGCCCATGGACTAAAGCTACCCGTTCATCGGACAGCAAGACCATCTTACTGATGGGTTTCTTTTTGCCATTACCCGTATTGAGATCCAGCTTTATCACACGCTCATAACATTGGTTACCAAGGGCACAGTGAAACAAGGACATTGCCACATAAAAAAAAGAGAAAAAACAAATAAAACGTAATTTATTCAGATATCGCAACATGCCAACCTCTTACCGTCATTGCTTTATTGACTGGCTCTGGTTATCCATGCTCTTTATAAATAAACGCGTTATTTTACTTTACACCCACCAGCCCAGGTAGCTTTAGCAAATAATAATCATTATGGTCACGTCCCATGATTAGTATTCAAGGACAAATAGTATAGTGAATATAAGCGGCTTGATTGGGTACATGGAAAAAAATGACAGCTTTTTTATCAGTAATCCCAAATTCAGAGTAAGCAGACTTTAATGCTGGTTGCTTTGCAAACTGACAACTAGGAGCCTGTCCGAGAATAGACTACCCTAACTGCGGTTGCGATAAATGGGTCTAAAAATTCCTGCTTCTTCGTCAAATAGCCCCACTATTATCCTCAGAAGCAGAAATTTTTATCCTCAATTTCTCGTAATCCTCGCTACGGGCGTTATTCTCGGTCAGACTCCTAGCGTTGAATAAACAATCGTCGCCGTCAGTCGCTCTATTTTGACAGCACTCTCGCTGCCACGGGGCGCTTTATCTTCAGGTTTTGTTTGATTCACTTACCCAATAGCGCTATCTGCCAGCAAGATTTATACCGTTGCGCAACCCATTGGCCTTATCAGAAGACAGCCAGATAATCTGATCACTTAACCCGGATATTTCATAAACATGCTCCTGGCCTTGCTTGCTCCTTGCGGCTCTGCGCAATTCTCAGGGCGGTTTATGAAATATCCGGGTTAAAAGCCGTCATAAAAATTATCTTCCATCACACATTAGGGCATAAACTACTTGAAACCCGACCCAATAAAAAGGATAGTAAACGCCCTGAACTGCCAAGAACGCCCATGCATCTTTTGAGAAACCCTATACACAACGCCAAACACGCCCTTTTCCTTGTAGGATGGATACTTTGTGTATGCCTGGCTCAAAATTCAGGGGTATCGGGTTTTTGCAATAACCTGGGCAACACCAGGGCCATCGTTGAGAATACTCAGGTGTCTGATGACTCTGATGACAATGAAGCCTCTACCACCACCAAATGCGAACTTTCTCAACAGCTGTTGTCCTTTAATTACCTGTCTTTTGATGACCTTGGCCTGCCATTATTTATTCTGGCGCTGGCTATCATCCTGTGGCTGACGTCAGCACCCCATTATTTTCCACCCCATACAGAACCCATTCGCTTACGGCGGCGGCTCCATCTCAGGTTGTGTGTATTCCGGGAATAGGGCTTCGCTGATGACTGATATCTACCAGCACATCACTTGCTCTATTTTTTTGCCAAAGGAATACACATGCATCGTGTTACTGTTTATTGTCAATCCCTATGGTGGGCATTGGCTCTTTTGTTATTATCTGTTTTTGCTACCGGCGCCAGTGCGAAAGGGCTAAGTACAGGCTGGTTAACAAACCCTGATCATCCCCCCGTTCAAACCCGGTTTGTTCTTACAGGAGAGAAAGACAGCAATACAAAAACACTTCAGGGGTTTCTTGAGGTTCGTTTATCGGGTAACTGGAAAACCTACTGGCGTTCGCCCGGTGAAGGTGGTATCGCTCCCAGTATGACATGGCAGGATTCTGAAAACCTGACTGATATTCAATGGTTCTGGCCACACCCCGACCGCTTTGAGTTGCTCGGTATCGAAACCCTTGGTTACAAAAACGAGGTCGTTTTTCCAATGACCTTACACGTCGAAGATATGGACAAGCCGGTGGCATTACGAGCAAAACTTAGTTTGCCCACCTGCACCACTGTTTGTGTTACTACCGACTACCCCTTTGAACTGACATTTACACCTGCCGAGCTTACGCCCTCACCCGAATTTTTGCATACCTATGCCAAGGGCATGAACCTGGTTCCCAAGCCATCTGTGGAAATCAAAGACCTCAGTGCTTCATGGGACAGTGCTACCGGCAAACTTCAGGTGAGCATGAGCAAAGCATCAGGCTGGAGCGCCCCTGATATCATTGTGGATGGCAACTCCGACACTGTCGCTGATTACACATTTACCCAACAAGCACTGGATATAAAGGATAAAACGCTGACCGCCACCTTTACTGTCAGCTCCTGGCTCGGAGAACCCGTGCTTGATGGAGAAACCCTTTCCCTCACACTGGGCGACAAGGGATTTATTGCTGAGCATAGTATCACCGTGGGCGCCACTGCCTTGCCTTCTTCAACGAGCGCGCCCATTGCCAGTATTGCAAACATTGCCAAATTCGTATTGTTTGCCCTGCTTGGTGGCTTAATACTTAATATTATGCCGTGTGTACTGCCTGTGCTGGGCATGAAGCTCAATACTGTGATTGCTGCTCAGGGGACCGAAAAGCGCCAAATCCGCAGGCAATTTATCGCCTCAGCAGCGGGTATTTTGGTGTCCTTCTGGTTGATTGCCCTGTTTCTCACCCTGTTAAAACTTTCAGGCAACGCCATTGGCTGGGGCATTCAATTTCAGAACCCTTATTTTATTGGTTTTATGGTGCTGGTTACCGGAGTGTTTGCCGCCAATATGCTGGGCCTGTTTGAAATCCAGTTGTCGTCCAATACCAGCACATGGCTAGCAAACCGGGGCGATAACTCTTATCAAGGTCACTTTGCGCAAGGTATGTTTGCCACGTTGTTAGCAACCCCCTGCTCAGCACCTTTTTTAGGAACGGCTGTTGCCTTTGCTCTGTCAACAGATGTGATTACCCTGTTTGCTATCTTTTCTGCCCTGGCTATGGGCATGGCACTGCCCTGGCTTGTGGTCGCGGCGTTCCCTTCGCTGGCTAACGCCTTACCCAAACCTGGCCCATGGATGAATAAGGTCAAACTGCTGTTTGGTATAATGATGCTGGCAACAACACTGTGGCTGCTGACCCTTCTGACCAGCCATATCCCTATGTTCTTGTTACTATCAATCTGCGCAGTAGCAGGCGGCCTCCTGCTTTGGCGTACTACCGTCGTTTATGGGAAAAAAACTGCCCTTGGCCTGGCTGCTGCCATTGTCGTCTTCGCGGCCGTTACCCTCATTACAGTACAAGGGACTGACCATCTAACGCCAAAAACAACATCAGAAGAGCTGATATGGGCGCCTCTTTCTGAGCAACGTATTACTGAAGCTGTCAGCAATGGTAAGACAGTGTTTGTTGATGTTACCGCCGACTGGTGCATCACCTGCAAAGCCAACAAAGTAGGCGTATTAATGCAGGAGCCGGTTTATAGCAGACTGCAACGCCCCGATATTATCCCCATGCAAGGTGACTGGACCGTACCCAGCGAAAGCGTTACCGCTTATTTGCAAAAATACGGGCGCTTTGGTGTGCCATTCAATATTGTCTATGGACCTGCTGCTCCTGAAGGAATTCCCCTGCCGGTGATTTTATCCGAGAAAGCAGTAATGGATGCCATTGATACGGCACAGGGCAAATAATAGCCATGATCAAAAAAAAGGCTCGCATGGAAAAAAAACGCCGAATCCGGTGGTTTCGGGAGGCTGGAAAAGTGCTGCTTATGGTGTTTGCCGTCACCATTGCGCTGGATCAATGGAATAGCCGGGATATCCCGGAGACAGAGATACCTCCGGTCATTGCCAGAACGCTATCAGCCCAATCAGTGGATTTGATAGCCATGAGCAAAGACCAGCCTGTGATTCTCTACTTCTGGGCCACCTGGTGCCAAGGGTGCAAATTTGTCACACCCACTGTTAACTGGTTGTCTGATACTTATCCTGTCGTCTCTGTGGCACTGGCTTCTGGCCCTGATACCCGACTCCAGCGCTATATGGCAACCCATGGCTATCAGTTTGACACTATTAATGATAACCAGGGCAATTATTCTCAGAGCTGGGGTATCCGTGTGACGCCTTCTATCGTCATTATTAAAGACGGAAAGATTCGCGGTATCACAACCGGTATTACCACCCCCATAGGACTACTGGCACGCCTGTGGCTTGCCTGATAACAACTCGATGAAGACCATGAAGACACTACTGTTTAAACGCCTGTTCCCTACCCTGTTGATGATAGTCAGCCTATGCTCGGCCAACCTGTGGGCTGAAGAGCCATTATCCACGGATCAACAGGCACAGCTCGATGCCATACAGAAAATGCTTAAGGAAAATCCTGAGATTCTTAGCGATTTAAAGCAAAGCCTGACGCTGTTCACTCAGCAGCAACAACGCTTTGAGAAGGTGTTAAAAGAAAATCAGGATTATCTGCAAAACAACCCTGACCATGTTCAAAGCGGTGCCAGCAACCCTGAACTGGTGATCGTTAACTTCACCGACTTCAACTGTCCCTGGTGCAAAAAACTGGATGGGGAACTGGCTAAACTGGTGGCCGCGTATCCCGAGATTAAACTCGTGAATATTTTTGTCCCCCTGAAAGAGATGTTCGGGTCAGCAACGGGTGTTAACTCCTCTGAATATGCATTGAATGTATGGGCATCCAATAAAAACCTGTACAGTTCAGTCCATAAACTGTTGATGAAAAAACCTGGCAACCATAACCAGGCGTCCCTGACCCAAATAGCCCAGGCAACCGGCACCACCGAGCAGTTGAAAGAGACTGAAAAGGCCCATCAACTGATTCAGAAAAATATCGACATACTCCAACAGCTGGGCCTGCGGGGCACACCGGCATTATTGATCAATGGTAAGATCCTGCCAGGATTTGTTCCCTTTGAACAGCTGGAAAAAATCGTTACCTCCGAACTGAAAACCTGATGTGTTGGCCAGGGAGAGATTACTCTCTTCCTAGGAGCCTGACCGAGAATAGCGCCCGTAGCGAGGATTACGAGAAATTGAGGATAAAAATTTCTGCTTCTGAGGATAATAGTGGGGCTATTTG
>NZ_JAVLSP010000061.1:0-23928 GCF_031528575.1 Candidatus Sororendozoicomonas aggregata | reverse complement strand
TTTTCCCTTTTGGATAACAGTGGTTACCTCTGCATCAACCGATTCTTGAACGACGACAGTCGCGCTGCCATGGTCAGATACTACTTCAGATACTGACGTTGTTTCAGCAGGCGCATCGCTATTAAATATATGGGTTGTGCTGGTAGCTGTGGTGCCATCGTCTAATTTTTCGGTAAATGTGGCTGTGAGGACTTCACCCGCGCCATTGTGTTGTGCTCTTATGTGTCTTCTGACATTGCCTCTATAAGCAAAATTTTTATTACAAGTGCTGCAAATGTAGGGGTTGGATTTTTCTTCGGAGTGGACTTTTAAGTGTATTTTACGCTTGCTGGCAGTGGTAAAAGCCTTTCCACAGAGATCGCAAACATAAGGTTTTTCTCCCGTGTGCGTTCTCACGTGGACTTGGAGGCTACTAGTTTGAGCAAAAGACTTATCACAATGAGGACACTTATACGGTGTCTCCCCGGTGTGTGTTCTTACGTGTCTTGTACGATCTCCAGCCTGAGTAAAAGACTTATCACAATGAGGACACTTATAGGGTTTCAGACCAGTATGTATTTTCATGTGATTGGTAAGATATTGCTGTTTTTTGAACGTTTTTTGGCATACGTTGCAAGTAAGCTCATGTTCATTCATGCTATTTCACCGTCAATTTCTGGCGTTTTAAGGACGAGATATCGCTGTTGCCACAGTAGCCAAAAGTTCAAGCCCTGATTCTGGTTGTACTCCCCCTGGAGGTTCTACGACTCTAACCGGTTTTTTTCCCTTTTGGATAACAGTGGTTACCTCTGCATCAACCGATTCTTGAACGACGACAGTCGCGCTGCCATGGTCAGATACTACTTCAGATACTGACGTTGTTTCAGCAGGCTCATCGCTATTAAATATATGGGTTGTGCTGGTAGCTGTGGTGCCATCGTCTAATTTCTCGGTAAATGTGGCTGTGAGGACTTCACCCGCGCCATTGTGTTGTTTTTTTAAGTGGTTGTAGGCACTGTTTTTATAAGTAAACTGTCTACTGCAAGTGCTGCAAATGAAGGGGCTGGATCTTTCTTTGTGGACTTTTAAGTGTGATCTACGCGTGCTGGCAGTGGCAAAAGCCTTTCCACAGATATCGCAAGGATAAGGTTTTTCTCCAGTGTGTGTTCTCAGGTGGATTTGGAGGCCACCAGATTGAGTAAAAGCCCTATCACATTGAGGGCACTTATACGGTGTCTCCCCGGTGTGTATTCTTTCGTGTCTTCTAAGAGCTGCGGAAACAGTAAAAGACTTATCACAATGAGAGCACTTATAGGGTCTCAGACCAGTATGTATTCTCATGTGTTTGGTAAGATATTCCTGTTTTTTGAACGTTTTTTGGCATACGTTGCAAGTAAGTTCATGTTCATTCATGCGGATTCTCCGTCCAGATTCATTTGAGGCACGATAAATGGGCACCTTTCCAGGCAATTGTGGTGACGCGTACGCTTCAGCTTAAATAAAACTAAAGTGCTATTTATCCGTTTTATACCCCCCTTTCCCCTTGATAGTGAACACTTGCAGACGTTTAGACGGATTGTAACCCATTGTATTTATTCAACCCTGTTATGTCTTATTTGAATTCCTTTCGTTACCAGCTACGCTTTTTGGAACTAAATACTCCGCTGGCGGGTCAAATGAGCCAGAAAACCATAAGAACACCTGAAATAACACCTGAAATAACACCTGAATAAATAACAATGAGGATACGATAATGAATACATCACTTTTAAGCACGCTGGCCCGGCTGTTACTGACGGTGCCGTTCATGGTTGCCAGCCTGACCAGCTATGCGGCTGAAGTTGTTGAGTCATCAGATAAAGAAGAAAAGCCAGTGTCAGAGGCCGTTGTCACCGATCGCGCCTTGCAAGTGGCACAAGATAGCGCAGACAGTGAAAATGATGACGAAGAGTCTGAAGCGGTTTTCACTGACATCTAGGAGCCTGACCGAGAATAGCGCCCGTAGCGAGGATTACGAGACATTGAGGATAAAAATTTCTGCTTCTGAGGATAATAGTGGGGCTATTTGACGAAGAAGCAGGAATTTTTAGACCAATTTATCGCGACCGCAGTAGGGTAGTCTATTCTCGGACAGGCTCCTAGCCCAGAACTGTCTAAAATGGCACATCCATTCAACGTGACAGTATAGCATGATGGTTGATAGCTAATACTCATGGCCTTTTCTGACTATCGAGTATGACAAACTGTGCGTTTCAACGCAGGCTGGCTTCAGTTTGTCAGGGCAATAGCGTCGTCAGAACAGGTTATTGATCAAACTGGTTATTAAGAAAAAGAGAATACAATTGATCAAGTAACTCGGTATCTTCTATTTTTCCCGACTCGCCGGGTGAAAATCTTGTTGCAAATCGAGCTTCACCTTCCGTTTCAATTACCGTAAATAACAGCTTATTTTCGTAATAAACCTCATAATAACTGTCACGAGAGCCATCCAAGGCTCCATCTGGAAAGCCCCCATCAGTGATTACTTTACCTTTTGAAAGGCTTTCGGGTTTAAGGTTGTCAAGGAGTTTGATCGCTTTTTCGAAACTATCAATATAGGGACTGGGCTGTTTAGGTTTATAATACTCATCATTCTCAAGCAGCTTTTCTTTCAGTTCTTTCATATGTTCTTTGATTTCAAACACCACGTTATCTGTTGCTGCTTCTGTTGCGTCTGCACTGGCCACGCTGGATACCTCTCTGGTTTCCAGAGACCTACCAAAGCCGTTAGTGGCGAATGCTAATCCTTTGCTTTTGCTGGCCGTGTCGCCGGGATCAGTTTTGGTTACAGCATAATTATTTAGCTTGCCTTTCGAGTCACTCTCACCCTCATTGGGATTAATCGAAGTATTTAACGTATTTTCTGACGGAACGGATAAATCAGTATTCATTGCACTATCCTCTTATTCTTTTCTTGAGTCAGCACCAAAAACGTGTCTTAACAATGGTTTATGGGTTTATGGGTTTATGGGTTTATGCTTATTGTTGAGATAAATGCTCTTTAATCAATGGTTTATTATTCTTTCACAGCGATAACAGCAGTAATTCTTGCTACAGACTTTTAGTAGCCCGGTCGTCTGCTGTTTCTCAGGCTCTGTTCCATGTTTTATTGTAAGTAGTTAGACAAATGCAATCAGATATTTGTTCCTGACAGGGCAATAGCCTTTGAATAGCTGTATTTCAGTATATGCCAATAGTCTTTTATTCCAATACTGCGGACAGTTTTAGACAGTCTGATGTCTGATGCTACAAGGCCTACAGCTCAAGGGGGCGATTTTATGGTAACTCAACGGTAGGCGTGAGTTGCCATAAAATAACGATACACCTTCAAACCTCTGGCAGCCATGGGCTTTAAGCATCAAAAATTGTCCGCAGTATTGTTATTTTTTCTTCATGCTGTCGAACTGTTTTGCCACGGCACCTTTGGTGGGTGCCAGCACGCACTCCAGGCGGCGCAACAGGGTAAACGGCAGAATAACGCTCCCGTACTGGGACTGTTTAAAATCCCCCCGCAGCAGATCAGCCACAGACCAGATAAAGGCCGCGAGGTTATGAGAAGCTTGCGTGTTCGACATAGCTGAAAGAGTCACTTCTTAACAGGAAAGCGGGAAAGGTACTAACTGTGTAGCGTTCATTGCATCTGAGAAGCAGTGTAACGCTATTTTGTGGGAGGTAGATAGAAAACTATGCAAATTTGCATTTTTATTTATGGTGCTTTCTTTCACCCGCCTCTCTTTTTTGAGCTATCTCTTAGTCACAAATCCTGATCTTGGTTTATAGTAGGATTTTATTCATAGAATTCTACTGTTTTCAGAATTTGATCGCTAAAGTTGAAAATGTCGTCTATTGATTCAATCGGGTGACGGGTTTCCTTTTTATTCTCGTCAAAGATACCAATATACTTCTGCTTTGCGTTGAAGTGCAGGCGGCACAAGGGTTTACGATTGTTATCGTCAAGAAGAACGCCGAAATAGCTCTGTGTATCCCTTGGAGCAATACGGTCAACGCTAACCTTCTGGCGGACGATGGCTTTGATAATATTGAAGCCGTCAATTTCCTCTTCAGTGGTGACGATCTTAGAATCACGCTCTTCCTGTTTTTCTACATGGGCTGGAGCCTCTATAGTTTCGGCGGCTTCTGGCATTGGGGTTCTGACGTCAGGGCCAATGGCTGATTTCAGACGTTCATTAATGCTGTCATTCAGGAATTGCTTGAGGGCTTTACCTGTGATTTCCGAAAATTGAGCCTTAACTTTTGCTGTAAGTACACCGTCGTATACCCTGGAGGCAAAGAGCTTGACAAAATCTTCTTCGGGCTCATCAAATTGTTGCTCCAGTAACTTCTTTATCTGGTTCAAGTACTTCAATTCACCGGCAGCATTTACAATGGAGTCAACATCAAAAGAGGATTTAGTTAGCTTCTTGACTTCTGGTACTACATGCTCGTCTATGTCTGCTAAGTCCAGAGTCAGGAAGGGCTTTTCGTCCATCTTGTTTGGGGCGTCAAGGTCTGTATAAAACTCATATTCAGCGCCATTGGTGAGGATCGCCAGACGTGCATTAGTCACAGAGAAATATCTGAAGAGCTGGCTGGCATGTTTAGGTGTGAGCTTCTCGCCAAACTTCTTGCATTCAATCAGGATTTGTACTTCATCATCTTTGATCAGTGCATAGTCAACCTTTTCACCCTTCTTTGTGCCTGCGTCGGCGGTAAATTCAGGAATTACCTCGCTAGGGTCGAATACATCATATCCGAGGACTGAGTGAAGGAATGGCATGACCAATGCGGTTTTTGTTGCTTCTTCTGTGGCGAGGTTGCTGGCAATTTGATCAATTTTTTTAGATAAGCTTTGCAGCCTTTCGATGAAGCCCATTCAAGACACCTTAAATAATTTGTTTGCTTTTCCATGATATTCGATACACGCACGAGTTTAAACAGCGAAAGTCCCTCAGGTGACTTTGCAGAACGCGCTATGCAAATTCGTGATCTCTGGTGAAGCTGGCTGAGTGTCCATTGTGGATGCCACTCCCACTCCTAAAGTGTGGCTATGGTTTGAATGCTTTTCAGTTGATGGGGCCGTGTCACAAAAACCAAAAATCCCCTTGCAACTACATGATTTACAAGGGGTTTTATATGTGGCGGAGGGACAGGGATTCGAACCCTGGATAGGCTACTAACCTATGCCGGTTTTCAAGACCGGTGCATTCAACCGCTCTGCCATCCCTCCTGAGCTGCCCTTTATGCGGCAACGAAACGAATACTACCTGAAACAGATTTTGTGTCAACTGTTATGCTGGGAGCCTGTCGGACTTAAGACTATTTCGGCCTGAAATCCAAAAAGCCCTCACAAGCGAAAGTCAGAACCAAACGTGACCACCGGGGTCTTTTCTTATCACAGTGGTCAGCCTCTCATAACCATTCTATACTGGTGCCAAGGAGCCTGTCGGACTTAAGATAATTTCGGCCTAAAATCCAGAAAGTGCGGCCAGAATTTCATGCTCGAAAGCGTAAGTCCGACAGGCTCCAAGGGGAAGTTAACAGCAAAATTGAAAGGTATAACCCGATTTCCTGGTTCTGGTATACTGAAAAATCAGCAACTTATATAAGAGGACAAAGGACTATGGAACGCAAACCCGTAATTGCCACGCATACCGCGGCATCTCGCAGAGGTGGCATTGAAATAAATAAGGTGCTTCGCAACACCTATATGCTGCTGGGCATGACCCTGCTGTTCAGTGCCGCCACCGCTGGTGTTGCTATGGCGCTGGGGATTGGTCGTATGACAGGTCTGGTGCTGACATTGGTTGGCTTTGGGCTACTGTTTGTGGTCAATAGAACGGCTGACTCTGAGAAAGGTATCCTTGCCGTTTTTGCCTTTACCGGTGTTATGGGCGCTGCCCTTGGCCCAATCCTTAACCACTATGTTGGCTTGGCTGATGGACCTCAGCTAATTATGCAGGCTCTCGGTGGCACAGCCATCGTCTTCTTTGCCCTGTCTGCCTACGTTCTTACCACCCGCAAAGATTTCTCATTTATGGGCGGGTTTCTTTTTGTTGGTCTGATTGTTGCGTTAGTGGCAAGCATTGCCCTGATGTTCTTCCATGCCCCCGCCGCTCAAATGGCCCTGTCTGGTGGCATTGTTTTACTGATGTCCGGGTTTATCCTGTATGATACCAGCCGTATCATCCACGGTGGTGAGACTAACTATATTCGTGCAACAGTGTCATTGTACCTGGATATCTACAATCTGTTTACTTCGCTGCTGGCCCTGCTCGGCATGAGCGACGACTAATCTTTCTCTGCGCGCCGAAGCCTCGCCCTGAGCGAGGTTTTTTTATTCTGGAGCATTTCCGTGAAGTTCGCCCTTGCCATTTATGGCGCCCCTGCTACCAGTCAGGCACCACAAACGGCCCTTCATTTTGCTAAAGCCACATTGGCTGAAGGGCATGAGATTGTTCAGCTGTTTTTTTATCAAGATGGTGTGCACACGGCATCCACCCTTTGCATGGCCCCTCAGGATGAGCAGCCCCTCACTCAGCAGTGGCGGGCTTTTATTCATGAGCGCCAACTTGATGCCATCGTCTGTATTGCGGCAGCCATGCGCCGTGGCGTGGTCGATCAAGCTGAAGCCAAACGCTATGAACTCAGTGCACACAACCTTGACACTACCTTCACATTATCCGGCCTTGGTCAATTGATTGATGCTTCTGTGACTGCCGATCGCATCATTACTTTTGGGGATTAGTATGAGTCAATCGTTGTGTATAATCTCGACCAAGGCGCCTTACCATGGCCAGCGCGCCAGAGAAGCACTGGACACAGCCCTGGTTTCTTCATCTTTCGATGTACCTACCCGGCTGTTGCTGATGGGGGATGGCGTTTATCAGTTGCTGGCCAATCAGTCCCCGCAGATGCTGCCCAGAAAGAACCTCAGTGCTTTATTAAAGGCTTTGCCATTGTATGGCATTGATACTATTTACGTGGATGAAGCCTCCCTCAAAGAACGTCATATTTCATCAGGGCAATTACTGCCTGATCATACGGTACTGACACAAAAGGCGTTAACAGACTTTTTGAGCCAGCAGATAAAAATACTGAGTTTCTGATGCGTACACTGCATATCATTAACAAAACAGGCAACCCTCTGGTTTTATGCCAGCGCGTATTAACAGAGAAAGACGGCATTCTCCTGATTGAAGACGGGGTTTACCTTCTGGCAGAATGCGCGGGCACACTCACCCGATTGAGCCAGCAACACCCAATATACGCTCTGGAAGCCGACGTTAACGCTCGGGGAATGACAACGAATAGTATTGAGCTGGCGTCTTACCCACGGTTTGTTACCCTGGTCGCAGAGTACGACCGGGCAATCAGCTGGCATTAATGAAATACAGAGAAGCAACACATGCTGCAACTGGATAAAGAGGGCTACCTTGTTCAACTTAGCCAATGGACACGAGAGATTGCTGAGCAGCTGGCAAAAGCCGATACCATAGCGCTTACCGAGGCGCACTGGGAAGTGCTGAATGCATTGAGAGATTACTATCAACAATTTGAGCATGCCCCCAGTCAGCGGCCTTTTGTCAAATATATTGCCAACACACTGGGTAAAGAAAAAGGCAACAGTGTGTACTTAATGCAACTCTTTCCAGAAAGCCCTGCAAAGGTAGCCGCACGCATAGCCGGACTACCACGACCGACCAACTGCTTTTAGCGTAACAGTGTCGCCCCAGAAGACCCATGGAGGTATTTACATATCTGATAATGGATGATCCGCATTGCCCCAGGGTGGCTGGAAAAACTGTTCCAGGGTTTCGGCATTCACATCCTTTACAGAAGCAAACTGCCACTTAGGTTGTTTATCCTTATCCACCAGAAGCGCGCGCACACCTTCGTTTAAATCCCCTCGCAGGGAGCAGTTTACAGACAGGACTAACTCTCCCATAAAGGCCTGTCGTAGAGACAGGTGATGTGTTCTTTTTAATTGCTCGTAGGCAATGAAGGCAGAGAGCGGTGAACCCGTTAACGCATTTTTACGGGCAGTGATTAACCATTCATCGTCGCTTTCCAGATTTTCCAGTTGCTCCATGATGGCAGGCAGCGATGGTTTGTCCATCCATTGGGCAATGGCATCGCGGTATTCACGGATTTTAGAGTATGGCAGCCAGCCAGCACTTTCGTGATCGAAGCGATGCATAATATTATAAACAGCTTCATGGGCGTCGAGCGTCTGCCAGTCGGCTTTTTGCAGCGCTTCAAGCACATTAGGTCGGAAAGCATGGTCGATAAATCGGTTGGCCAGACCGAGATACATGGCATCGCCGGCATTGAGGTGACAACCTGTTAATGCCATAAACAGTCCAATACGGACAGGCATGTGACCCAAAACCCAGCTCCCACCCACATCCGGGTAGAGACCAATATTGATTTCCGGCATAGCTAACAAAGAGGTATCGGTCACCACCCGATAAGTAGCACCTGACATTAAGCCGATTCCACCGCCCATGACAAAGCCATTACCCCAACAAATCACAGGCTTGTTAAACGTATGGATTAAATAATCCAGGCGGTATTCTTTCGCGAAAAAACGAAGCGGGGCACCAGTATCCCCATCAATGACTGACTGGCGCAGAGTTCGGATATCGCCACCGGCACAAAAGGCCTTTTCTCCCTGGCCATCCATAAACACACAAACAACACTGTCATCGGTTTTCCATTGGGTCAAGCGGGCATAAATGGCATCCACCATTGCCTGATTCAGCGCATTGAGCGATTTTTCCGCATTCAGTGTGACCACACCGATTTTCTGGCTGTTTTCTGTGATCAGCTCATTAAACAGTACCGCTTCAGTCATACACATACCCCTTCATAGCTACACCAGCAAAATGCCGAATAGAGTCTGATGAGCTGTTTTCACAGCTCAGGGAACACAGTCCCGATTGTTGTTGGCAACAGCTTATGAGACATAGACTCAGATTACAAACCTTTTGACAATAGGCGAACACACCGTCCTAATAAGTAGACAGTGATACAAAAATTCGCCATTGATACTTAAAATAAGGTTTTCCTCTATCTGAAGGGGCAGGCAAAACCTGACCCGCAAAGTTATGGCTGAAGGGAAAGCGTCAATGTTCAGGGAAATGTGATAAAAGGAATGCTTGCTATGTCTGGTGACAACCGTATACCTCCAAAGCCCCCACAATCACAAGGGGATTATTCTTCCAGTTCTACAGAGGACAACCCAAAAGCCTCCATCTCCATGAAAGGGAGTTCGCTTACTTCCCTGACAAGGAAGGATGTCAGAAAAAGAATGGTTCGTTCCCATAACACAGCAAATGATAAGCCCCTTGCCTCAAGAAAGACTGAGGTGCTGCCACCGAAAGCAAATTTCTTACCGACGGCTCCTGGTGCCACTAAAAAGGTTATCCCCCTGGATCTGAGCGGACTCGAAGATAACAAAGCGCCCGACGCGCAGGAAGAAAGCCTGGACAGTGGCATGGGGACGTCAGAAAGAAGCCGTTTAAGCAGAAGCCTGTCCACAGACACGCTGTATGATGTTGAACAGTTGCCAGAGAATCAGCCCGCCACAGAGACTGTGACAAAACCCCAAAGCCAGGCGGTTGGGTCTGAAAACAACAATCTGTCAGCGTCTAAAAACAACAAAAACACGTCTTCCTCTGAGGCCCTTCCGCCATTGATTGAGCGCAGTAATCTAACGGCAGCAGAGGGGCAGAGCTCTGCAAAGCTCCTGAAAAGGGTCAAAAAACTGCACCAGCTGGTGGATGATCTGGACTTGTTTGATCGACGGCTCAGACTACTGGTTCCCGAGCATGAGGTGCCATCGTCTGAAGAGATTATCCAGGAGATTAAACATATTCATCAACAAGTAGACGACTTTCTACACCGGCTGTTATTAAATTCTACACTGCCCCCCATAGTGTCCCCCATTGACAAGGACAAGGGCAAGGACTGACGGTTTGACTGCGGCGCTAAAGGTGTCGCTTTACTCCCTATGCCTTATGCGGCGAGTGAATGCCATCCAGGCAAAATAACTGTCGAGGCAACACCTGGCAAATGCTTCTGAAAAGCGCGCCGATGATGGTACTCACTGACCGCCACCCTATTAAGTTGTAACATTCACAAAAGGTGACAACAGTGAGAGTGATTGGGGGATAGTAATGAATGGTTTAATCCGGCATGAACACTATTATCCCATAACTCATAGGGACCATGGGGGTAAATTCCATTTTCGTTATAGCCATTGGTCTGGGCATACTCATTATCCGAAAAAAATATGCCAGGAATCATTGGGTTTCTCTGAAAAAAATGGATCGCCTTGATGAAATTTTTCGTGCTTTTTTGAGGATCATTGGTCAGCGGAGAGAAGTAATAGTTTAGTAAAGGGGCGATATCTTTTAAACGGTAAGAAAACCTAAAAGGCAACCCTATGTGGGCATGATGACTAAAGGGTCTTTCCCGCATATGCATTTCAATACAGTGATTGGCTTCATTGCTGTAAATGAAAAAATAGGGTATACAGTTAAACACAGGATCACCACTGGCAGGGGGGTCAATATAGTCTACACAGCCTTTAAAACGATAACATGTTATGACAAAAAACTTTGATTTCATTATCCGGGTGATGATAAAGCGGGCATTATCTACATGATTAAACGCATAGAGAACACTGTAATTGCCTATCTCTGTCTTTATCCTTGTATCAGCTAAAGGGGTTTTAAAATCCAGGGGTACACCTACAAGCGAGTGAAGGTCGGAAAAGTATGGCATGATTCAACTCCAATCACAGGTTATATTCTTGCGTTCTTTAGTTGGGCTTTCACCCTTCCGGACCGGTGAATTCAGGGGATCATTCACCCGAGATGATTGTACTCATTAGTTGTCGTCTGCGTTGAGATACTCATAAGATGCGACAACAACGGTCAGGCGCTTCAAGCTCTTCGGACTGGTCGTAAGTAGTAGGGGGTGGTGAATGGTTTGATCCAGCATGACGACAGTGATTCCATAACTCATAGGGACCATGGGGGTAAATTCCATTTTCGTTATAGCCATTGGTCTGGGCATACTCATTATCCGAAAAAAATATGCCGGGAATCATTGGGTTTCTCTGAAAAAAATGGATTGCTTTGATGAAGTTTTCCGTGCTTTTTTGAGGATCATTGGTCAGCGGGGAGAAGTAATAGTTTAGCAAAGGCGCAATGTATTCTAAATGGTATGAAAAAATAAAAGGCAAACCTATATGGATATGTGCATCAGAGGGTTTTTCCCGAATATGCATCTCAAGACAATGACAAGTTTCGTAAAGTTGGATGATGAAATAGGGATGACAAATAAAAACCGGATCCTTACTATCAGCAGGTTTCCTGGTATAGCTTACAGCGCCTTGAAAAGCATAGCAGGTTATGACAAAAAACTTTGATTTCATTATTCGGGTGATGATAAAGCGGGCATTCTCTACATGATTAAACGCATAGAGAACACTGTAATTGCCGTTCTTGGTCTTTATCTTTGTATTAACTGAAGGGGTTTTAAAATTCAGGGGCATATCTTCAAGTATGCCAGAATCGAGAAAGTATGGCATGATTCAACTCCAATCACCGGTTATATTCTTAGAGCCTGTCGGACTTATGCTTTCGAGCATAAAATTCAGTAGGGCGAGTCAGAATTTTCGATCAATTTGTGCGAGATGGGGCAGGATCTCATAGTACTCCCTCCCATGTATTATACAACTGCGTTCATATAAAAATGTTTAACTAAAAAGGAGAGGGTAAAGGAAGGTCAATAAAGGTGTCGCTTTACTCCCTATGTTTCATGCGGCGAGTGAATGCCATTCAGTCGAGGCAACACCTGGCAAATGCTTCTGAAAGGGAGCTGTGACGTTGAAATACTCATGAAATGCGACAATGGGGCTCGTACACGTCGTACAGATCGTAAAGGGGGTCTGGCAAATGGTTTAATCCGGGGTGAACGCTGTCATTCCATAACTCATAGGGACCATGGGGGTAAAGTCCATTTTTGTTATAGCCATTGGTTTGGGCGTACTCATTATCCGAAAAAAATATGCCGGGAATCATTGGGTTGTTCTGAAAAAAATGGATGGCCTTGATGAAGTTTTCCGTACTTTTTTGAGGATCATCAGTCAGCGGGGAGAAGTAATAGTTTAGCAAAGGAGCGATATCTTCCAAGTGGTATGAAAACTCAAAAGGCAACCCCCTGTGGAAATGTGGACTAAAGGGTTTTTCCCGAATATGCATTTCAAGACAGTGATTAGGCTCGCTTTCTGTTATCCAGAAAAATTCATAATGATTAAAATTCTGATTGATAAAATTACTGCCTTCAAAAGCATAATATGTTATGACAAAAAACTCTGATTCTACCACTCGGGTGATGATGAAGTACGCGCTCTGTATATGACTAAATGCGTAGAGAACACTGTAATTGCCGTTTTGCGTCTCTAGCCTGGTATTGACTAAAGGGGTTTTAAAATTTATTCGGGAACCTTTCTGACTGCCCGTGGAGAATGGCATGGTCGAACTCCAATCACAGCGCACAATGTTAAGTAGTCAAGTCAGGCTCTCAGCTTGGCAGTTGATGAATCGCCAGGATCATCCACCGGCAAGAAATCAGCGTGCTCAACGTGTACAGGCTAGCAGTCAATTGTAGGCTTAGCCACACAGCTCCATTCCGACACTCCCATGTATTATACAACTACGTTCATATAAAAATAGTTAACTATCAAAAGGAGAGGGTGGTCGAGGCAACACCTGGCAAATGCTTCTGAAAGGGAGCTGTGACGTTGAAGCACTCATAAAATGTTACAATAAGGCCTGTACAAGTCGTACATATCGCAAGGGTAAGGGAGGCCTGGCACATGGCTTAATCCGGGGTGAACACTGTCATTCCATAACTCATAGGGACCGTGGGGGTAAAGTCCATTTTTGTTATAGCCATTGATTTGGGCATATTCATTATCTGAAAAAAATATGCCCGGAATCATTGGGTTGTTCTGAAAAAAATGGATGGCCTTGATGAAGTTTTCTGCACTTTTTTGAGGGTTATCAGTTAGCGGGGAGAAGTAATAGTGTAACAAGGGAGCGATATCTTCTAAATGGTATGAAAACTTAAACGGCAATCCTATATGATTATGTTTGCTGGTGGGTTTTTCTCGAATATGCATCTCAAGACAATGGTACGTATCGTAATTTTGAACGAGGAAACAGGGGTGACAATCAAAAACCGGATCCGTACTACCTTCAGGCTTCTTACTGAAGGATACAGCATTTTCAAAATAATAACATGTTATGACAAAAAACTGTGATTGCATGACCCGGGTAAGGATAAAATACGCATTTTCTACATCATTAAAGGCATAGAGAACACTGAAATTGCCGTTCACTGTCTCTATCTTTGTATCAACGGAAGGCGTGTTAAACGCTATTGGCCTATTTTTTTTGCCAGAACCAGAACAGTAAGGCATGATCAAACTCCAATCGCAGCTCTCAATCTCAAGTGTCCAAATGCTCAAGTCAGGCCGCCGGTTCGGGGGGCGGCGATTGGTGGATGATTCATCCCGACAAGACAGCGGCGTGACTCTGTTAATAGTATATCCTAGGCTTAGGAGCCTGTCGGACTTAAGACAATTTCGGCCTGAAATCCAGAAAGCGCGGCCAGCATTTTATGCTCGAAAGCATAAGTCCGACAGGCCCCTTAGTCATAGCGTTTGTCTCACCGGCCAGCTATTGACCGCAAGCCTTCAGGGGAACTGAGAGCGCCCTTGACCCCTTCCATTGATGAGACCGGTCAACGTTTCCTGCCGCTGCGTGCTGCCTGTTGATCAACATCCCTCCCTGTACGCATAAAAAAGCTGTCAATCTTCAGGAGCAGGCAGTAAGAAGCAAACAGTAAGGGAAGATAAAGCCATGCATTGATTTACATTGCGCCGTTTGAAAAGGCTTGCTATCGTGCGGGCAGGTACTATTTGTTAACAACATTGTTAAAAACAAGAGTTCGCGATGTCATCTTATTGCACTAACATTGTCATAGTATCCGCCGCCCGCACGCCCATGGGCGCGTTTCAGGGATCTCTTTCTTCTTTATCAGCGCCGCAGCTCGGCGCCAGGGCGATCACTGAGGCTATCGCGCGCAGCAGGTTATCATCGGACAGGGTCTGTGAAATCATCATGGGTAATGTGTTGCCAGCAGGCTGTGGTCAGGCGCCAGCCCGCCAGGCGGCTATCCTGGGAGATGTGCCTGAGCATGTGCCGGCAACTACCGTTAATAAGGTTTGTGGCTCGGGCATGAAGGCCATTATGCTCGGGTGTGCCCAGTTACAGCTACAAGAAGCCAATGTTATCGTTGCCGGGGGTATGGAAAGCATGAGCAATGCGCCTTATCTTCTGGGCAAGGCACGCCAGGGGTTCCGGCTCGGACATGGTGATGTCAAAGACCATATGTTCACCGATGGCCTTGAAGATGCCTACAGTGGTCAGCTTATGGGTGCCTTCGCCCAGGAGACGGCAGACCGTTTTGATATCAGCCGTGAAGCCATGGACAGTTATGCGTTGACATCGTTGGAGCGGGCAAACAAGGCCATTACTGAAGGGCGCTTTGTGTCGGAAATTATCCCTGTTGTCACCCGCGAGAGTACCGTCGATACCGATGAGCAGCCAGGGCGTGCCAAGCCTGAAAAAATACGCCAGCTTAAGCCCGCTTTCAGTAAAACCGGGACGATCACTGCTGCCAATGCCAGTTCTATTTCTGACGGTGCCGCGGCTTTAGTGATGATGCGTGAGGAGGATGCCCTGGCACAGGGGTTGACACCATTGGCGCGTATCAAAGGTTATCATACCCATGCCCGCGAACCAGCGGAGTTTACCCTGGCGCCAGTGGATGCCATCAAGGCATTACAGCAAACGCTGGGGTGGAGCGGTAGCGATGTGGATTGCTATGAAATTAATGAAGCGTTTGCCGTGGTTGCCCTGGCGGCAATCAGCATGCTTGAGTTGGATTCCGGGCGGGTCAATATTTACGGTGGCGCCTGTGCCCTGGGACATCCCCTCGGTGCCAGCGGGGCACGCATTGTCGTAACACTGCTTAATGCGCTCGAACAGACCGGGGGAAGAAAAGGCATTGCTTCACTGTGTATTGGTGGTGGTGAAGCAACAGCGATAGCCATTGAACGTTATTGAGGGTTGCCGACATTAAAATCTGGCAGCATTTTGTCAACGTTGTTTGCGGTAATAAACCATAACGCTGCTGCATGGGGCTCACATGAACTTCACCTTATCTGATGAACAAAAAGCGTTTTGTGATCTGGCCAGGCAATTTGCGGACAATGACCTCAGGCCAAATGCTGCCCATTGGGACAAGGACGCTGTTTTTCCGGTAGAGACGATCAAATCCGCCGGTCAACTGGGCTTTTGTTCCCTTTACGCGGCTCAATCCATCGGTGGTCTCGGACTCAGCCGGCTCGATGCCAGTTTAGTCTTTGAGCGGCTATCCATGGGGTGTACCGCTACCACAGCGTATTTGACCATTCACAATATGGTCACCTGGATGGTGGGCGAGTTTGGTAAAGAGGCACTGCTGGCTACTTGGGGGGAAGCACTGGCAACGGGAAACAAGCTGGCTTCTTATTGCCTGACCGAGCCGGGTTCTGGCAGTGATGCATCGTCGTTGAAAACCAAAGCTGTTCGAGACGGCAATGACTATGTTATCTCTGGTACCAAGGCTTTTATTTCCGGTGCTGGCAGTACGGATTTATTGGTTGTTATGGCACGCACCGGTGATAATACGCCACGGGGCATCTCTGCCATTGCTATACCCGCGGATACCGAGGGGATCAGTTTTGGTCGTAAAGAAGAAAAAATGGGATGGAACTGCCAGCCCACCCGGTTACTATCATTCGACAGTGTTCGTGTACCTGTGGAAAACCGTCTGGGCGAAGAAGGGGAAGGCTTCAAGCTCGCCATGAAAGGCCTCGATGGGGGGCGGATCAATATCGCCAGCTGTTCGGTGGGAACCGCTCAACAAGCGTTGAATACTGCCCGTGATTACATGAAAGACAGAAAGCAGTTTGGCAAGCCCCTGGCTGATTTTCAGGCGTTACAGTTTAAACTGGCGGATATGAACACCGACCTTGTGGCAGCCCGTCAACTGGTCAGGCTGGCGGCCACCAGGCTCGATGATAAGCACCTGGAAGCCACGACATTTTGTGCCATGGCGAAACGCTTCGCGACGGATGTAGGCTTCAGGGTGTGTAACGAAGCCCTGCAAATCCACGGTGGTTATGGGTATATCAAGGAATACCCTTTAGAGCGTTATGTCAGGGATACCCGCGTTCATCAGATACTTGAAGGTACTAATGAAGTCATGCGGCTGATTATTGCCCGTCGGCTTCTTTCTGAACAGTTTACGGAGTTGGATTAATGGTTGATGTTTTGCAGTTATCCGTTGAAGCTCATACCGCGTTTATCACCCTGGATAACCCACCGGCTAATACCTGGACGCTGGCGAGTCTGCAGCGGTTGGAATCAATGATTCGGGAGATCAATGGGAATCGTGAGGTGACCACCTTGATTATTCGCTCGGCTCGCGAAAAATTTTTCAGTGCCGGTGCTGATTTAAACGTATTCAACCATCAACCCCCAAAAGAAGTGGAGGCCATGGCTGCCGCTTTTGGTAAGGGTTTTGAGGCATTAACGGACTTTTCTGGCTTATCCATTGCCGCTATCAATGGTTATGCCATGGGCGGCGGCCTTGAAGTTGCCCTGGCCTGCGATTTGCTGGTGGCAGAAAAACAGGCGGTGATGGCCTTACCAGAAGCTTCTGTGGGGTTGCTGCCTTGTGCTGGTGGCACGCAGAACTTAACCCTGCGTGTGGGGGAGGGTTGGGCAAAGCGGATGATTCTGTGTGGTGAAAAGGTTGATGGCGCCAAGGCCCATGCCATAGGGTTGGTGGATGTCCTGGTGGAAGAGGGGGAAAGTGTCAATACCGCCAAAACCTTCGCTAAGAAAGCCCTGAGGCAAAGTCCCGACGCTGTTCGCGCCTGTAAACAGCTGATTCAACTCGGACGAGAAATGCCCCCTCGTTCAGCATTGCCCATGGAGCGAGAATTGTTTATGAAGCTGTTCGAGGGTAACAACCAGCAAGAGGGTGTCTCTGCTTTTCTTGAGAAGCGTCAACCGGTTTGGGACTACGATTGAGCTCCGGTAAGACAGGCAATGGTTTTTTAACGATTGATGGAAACTGTCGGGTATTGTTGTAAAAGCCCGACAGGTGACCTTTATACAAAGACCTTTTATACAAAAATCTTCACTGCGCTTGATAAACCATTGATGAGTGGACTGCCTTTTTCTACCGCCTTGCTCAGTTTGGCACTGGTTGATTTGACGACCTTTACCGCATAATCACTAATATGGCTTGCCGCGAGGTTGGCCAGGGTTTGTGACAGGGACTCTTTCAACCTTGATGCCGTCAGTTGTCCTGAATAATTGTCTGTGGTTGTTAATGTTGTTACTTGTTTATCAAACAGTTTCTTAACGGTCTTTTGAACGGGTGTTTCTATGGCTTTTTTAGCCATTCGCGTGATTTGTTCAACCTGTTCAGAGCGTGATATACCGGTAATGGCCCTGCTGGCATAGTGTTGACAATTGTTATTGACAGGGTCGTAGTCAGTCCTGCCAAGTTCGCTAACCGCAGCTTGCACTATTTCATGGGGTTGGCGGGTGGTTTTCAGTGTGTCAATGATAACAGGGCTTTTGTTTTTTTCAGCTGTTGCCTTGAAATTTGTCAATAAGTCGAGCTTAACAACGCCGCTGATGCTTCCGGGTTTAGCGCCACCACTAAAGTTGGCAATGATGGGGACACCAAAGTATTGACCCAGATAAACCCCGGCGTGTCGCGCTTGTTTGACACCAAAGGCGCCATGATATTTGATGTAATCGCCAGGCTTATAGCCTTGGGTGTCTGTTTTGTACGTTTTGCCCTTTTGTTTCAAGGCAAATGTTTTTAACTGTTGTCGTGTTTTTTTGTCCAGCTTTTTATAAACGGCTATGTTATCAGATGGGCACACTGTTGTCTTTGCGTGTGACCGGTTGGAAACCCTGCGCCTTTTTAACGACGTGGTGGGTGATTTTTTGCCTTGAATTTTCGTGTGTTGAGGGGCGCGAGTGGCTGACTGGGGCAGCCTTTTTACTGGTGCCTGACTCTGGTTATTGTGATAGCTGGTTGAGATGACGGGTGTTGCTGGCGTGCGGTTGGCTGCTGTTATCATAATATATCCTCCATGATATGTTGATAATCGCCTTTTTTGTCGCGCTATCTATGTAGACAGTTATTTTTATCTGTTGTTGTATCAGTCAGTGTTATATTCACTGACCGATAGGTCAGAAATGCTGTCGGCGCGCTATTTTCGTCAATGTCGTCCATTCAGCCGGTAAATACCGCTTCAGGTTTCTGACAGGTACAGTCACTTCTGAAGATACAGCGTCCAGTCACGATGATGAGCCACCCGGGTAAACCGCTGACGGAGGGCGTCAGGTAAATGGTCAAAGTCATCATTTTCTGTCGCGAGGTAGTAGCGGGCATTTGGCGCATTGATTAGCCGGGTTAACTCCTCAGAACCCGAAAGGTCTTTTGCGCTACCCCTCGAATAGAAATGCCCGGAAAAGGGGGTGCCGTGTAAATAGAGAATACCGCTGTAGGAGACAGATTGTTGGTGCACGTAATTAAGCAGTATTTTCTGAGATTTGATCTGATCGCTGGTCATTAGATAGGGCATTACCCCTATTACCAGCAAAGGGATAAGGGCGCTACAGGCCGTGAGCCATCTCGGCAAATGGTGCCAGCGATGCTGTCCTCGCTCTGCCAGAGCAAAAGCCATAGCGGGCACCGTAGGGAGAGTATAGGTCCAAATGATATTACGGGCAAAACTAAAGAAAAACAGGGGACACAGAAACCATAATAGTAAAAAGTGCTGCCAATCACTCAAAGTAATACGCTTGTTTCGCCAACAGGTTTTTACCCATAAGATGCCCTGATTCACAAGCACGCATGACCAGGGTAATGCCCCCAAAAGCCAGTACACCCAAATCGTCCCTATCGGCTCATTATGGGCGAAACCGTACTTGTCCCCATGCCAGCTGCTCTCCAGATAACGGTCAAAATGCTCGCCAATAATAAAGTAGCGTAAAAAGCCCGGCGTTTTCAGTTCAGCGGCAATATACCAGGGCGCCGCTATCAGCAATGTCAGCAGCAATCCTTTTATCCAGGGAAATCGTTGCCACAAGGTGATGAGTCGACGAGCTTTCAGGCACCAGATAAAAATGGGTAACCCTGCCAACACCAGTGGCGCTAGTCCTTTAGCCAGCAAGGCGAGAGCGCAACCAATAAAAAACAGAAACTGCCAGCGTCTGGCTTGTCGGGCATCTTGTGAATGCCAGCCTATCCAGAAACCACAAAGGATCATGGTGATGGAAAAAAGCATGACAGGATCTGGCATCACCGTACCCGAAAGCACCAGAAATGTCAGCGTGGTAGGTAATATGATCAGTACCAGCGCGGCAGCATGGCGTTCCATTTGAAACAGGGCTAACCGAACACTGAATCCAACAACCCCCAGGCTGACCAGCAGGATAGGCAGGCGAGCGGCAAATTCATTCAGACCAAAGAGCTTGAAGGAGAGGGCTGATAGCCAGATAAACAGGGGAGGTTTCCCCCAAAAGGGGACTCCCACCTTGAACCAGGGTGTAATCCAGTCATTGGTTGCTACCATCAGGCGCGCCATTTCAGCATAGCGTGCTTCGGAAGTGTCTTGCAGAGGGTACAAACCCAAAGATAACAGGCGAATCAAAAATGCGGCTGAACAAATGGCAATGGCAACACGCCAGGATGACCAGGCAGGAAGCGCTGGTTGAGTTAACCAATGGTTATCAGTCCGGCCTTTGCTGTCAGTGGTTTTGTTCCCTTTTTTTTTGACGATGGCTGCAGTTGAGTTGGTTTTCATTGGCATGGATAAACGAGATTGGTAGGCCCTTTAGTGTAGTTGCTTTTGTGCAAAGGGACTCAAGGCATTCCCTTTGCTTTTTCCATCTCTGCTGATGAAGGCAAGGGCAAATCTGGCACATTGCTAGTACATGGTTTCAATGAGTTTGACGGGTTGTCTTTATCATAAGTCTCCGCGCACCGTTCGCCCTGAGCCTGTCGAAGGGCGTAAACTCCGGCGATAGATCGTGCCAAGCACCCTTCGACCCCGCTCAGGATGAACGGAGATGGTACACGTCAATCTCATTGAATTGATGTACTAGTTGCTGCCTGAGAAGTGTTCAGGTAGGAGAGCCGTCACCTATCCGTGTTAAGAGACTCAGTGGAATACCTTGTTATGGGCATCCGTTCCTACCTGAAAACCGGGTAAATTCTGACCTGTTGAGGCTTTGTCCCGTGCTTTGAATGCGTTACTTAACGCAATAAATTCAGGTTAAAATTCTGTCTATCTAATAAAATCAGCATATTTTATTGATTTCCATTGTCTCCACTATCAAAAATGACAATACTGTGACAATTACCCTTCTTTGCTACGGTTATGATGACTCCATCATAAAGCTTCTTATGAATAGCTTTCCTTGAGACAAACTTGTCTGTTTGGATGGCATTGATAAAGAATAAGTAACCAGGTAGGGCGATACTGTGACAACAGCAACCAACCAGACGGGCGATTGGTTAGGGCATCCTAAAGGGCTCTTTGTATTATTTGCTACCGAAATGTGGGAGCGCTTTTCCTACTACGGTATGCGCGCGTTATTAATTTTTTACTTAACAAAATACTTTTTATTCAGTGACGCGCAGGCTAGCGAGATTTATGGTTCCTATACCGCCCTCGTCTATGTGCTGCCAATTATTGGTGGTATTCTGGCTGACCGCTATTTAGGTTCAAAAAAGGCCGTCACATTTGGTGCTATTTTGATTGCGCTGGGGCATCTTACACTGGCCATTGATTTCTCCCCTTCACATCATCAATACGAGCAAACGGTATCCCAGAACGATCCTACCCTTCAGCTTTTCTTTCTGGCTCTGGCGTTAATTTCAGCGGGCACCGGTTTTTTAAAAGCCAATATTTCAACCATAGTGGGTAATCTGTATGCGCCTGATGACAGCCGTCGTGATGGAGGCTTTACCATTTTCTATATGGGCATTAATCTGGGGTCCGTGATTGCTACTATTGTCTGTGGCTATCTGGGTGAAACCTTTGGATGGCACTATGGATTTGGTGCTGCGGGTATTGGCATGCTTATTGGCTTAGTGACCTTCCTGGCTGGACAAAAACACCTCAAAGGAATCGCTGAACCCACTCAACCAAAATTGCTGAAAAAGAAGACAGCCGGTATTTCAACAGAGTATTGGATTTATCTTGGCGGCTTGCTGATGGTGGCTGTTAGCTGGAAGCTCGTTCAAAACAATGAGATTGTCGGCAGCTTGTTAAGCGCATCCATTGGCATCATGTCAGTCATCATCATTTACTTCGCACTGCGTAAGTGCAATAAGGTGGAACGTGATCGTTTATTTGCTATCAGCATTTTGATCTTTTTCTCTGTAGTGTTCTGGGCATTGTTTGAACAGGCTGGCTCATCCCTTAGTTTGTTAACAGACAGAGTCATTGACCGTAATTTATGGGGCATTGAAATAAAGGCCAGTCAGTTCCAGGCCTTAAACCCGGCATTTATTATTTTCCTCGCACCGCTGTTTTCTATCCTTTGGGTAAAGTTAAGCAGACGTGGCTGGGAACCCAGTACGCCGACCAAATTCGCGCTGGGTATACTCCAGGTGGGCTTAGGCTTTCTGGTACTGGTATGGGGTATGCATAATGCCCAGGGTAATGAACCCGTCGCTATGATCTGGATAGTGCTTCTGTATTTTGTTCATACGACAGGTGAGCTGTGTTTAAGTCCCGTCGGGCTATCCATGATGACTAAACTTTCTGTGGCACGCATTGCCAGCATGATGATGGGGGTATGGTTCCTGGCAGCCGCTGCCGCACAGTACATCGCAGGTTTACTCTCGGCCTTAACGGGTGATAAAGAAAACTCAGTGGGGACATTAACCACACTGGCAAAAACCAAAGCCGCTTATATTCCGGTATACAGTAAAATGGGTTGGATAGCCGTGGGCATTGGTATGTTTTTATTGTTCATTGTGCCTTTCGTGAAAAAGCTGATGCATAACAATAAACCCATGGCAACAGAACAGCATCAGGAACCTGCCGTTACTGCTAATTGATCAACACATCCAGAAAAATAGCGCGACATCTGACAAAAAAGCCAGTTATTGACTGGCTTTTTTGTATTTCAACCAACTATTTTGTTAATTTTTTTCTTAAAAAAACCAAGTTAAACCGGGGGTGTAGACATACTTCAAAAATGATGACTGGCATGTTTTTATATGACAGATTATTCAAATAAATTGTTATTAATACATTATTAACATTCAAAAACAGTATGAAGAATAACGAATAAAGCCAAATAACAGGTGCTATGCTAGACGACAGGCTGTAGCTCAAGGGACTCAGCAAACCCATATACAAGACAAATATTTCATATTTTCACAGATTACCACAAATTATCACAACAATGATGCACGACTCACAGCAATAGTATTAAAGAAATGTTTTCTTATCACTAAACAAGGTATCCAATGATGAAAGATCCACCTTGGCGCTTTATTTCCCAGCTTTTATGGTAATAATGCTCCGTTTAGGTAGTGTTACCTATTCAGGAATTTAAGACATTTGTCTACTATTTTTGCTATTAAATAAACAAAACTTTTCTTGGGACTTATTTTGCCCGGAGGCATTAATGAGCAAGTATAGCTACACTACTGTTTATGAAGAGTTTACAGGTCTCAAACCCCCAGAGCCTAAAACCACGAAACCTCGACGTCGCCGTGGGTTCGGGCACCCTTACCGCATGCGCCTCAGTATGCAGGAGGATGCGCAACAGCCCGAACTACAGGCAGAGCAGCCACAGACAAACAGCGCTAACAGTCAGCCTGAGGTAACACCATCACCCAAGTCATTATTTCGGGCCAATATGAACCGGCAGGAAGATGCTTACGACCGGCCACATCGGCATCATGCCCCGAAAGTAACCTACAAAAAGCGCCGTCACTACTTACTCTCGGACAACAATAAAGATGCAATGAGCTAGTTACTCACTGCTCCCACAGTTAATAGGGATACCTATGTTCGGATTTGTTTGGATTAACGTCGGAACCCGCTGCCCTGACGGGTTCTTACTGTCTGACATAAGAGCAATTTACCCCAGTGCCAGCCACATACCGAGAGCAATCATCATACTCCCCGATATACGGTTCATGACGTTCACATTACCGCTTTTTCGCAGGATATTTCTTAATGTCCGTCCACCACTGGCGTAAAGCGTCAGGCAGATAAACTCTAGTACCATGATGACAGTGATAAGTACAGATAGCTGTGGAAGCAACGCATAATCAGGGCTGATAAATGGCGGTAACAGGGCAATAAAAAAGGTCCATCCCTTAGGACTAGTAATAGCGGTAACGAAACCCTGAAGAACCAGTGTTTTGTTTGAAACAGACCCTTGACGTTCAGCTCCGGCCAAAGGAGTTGCCATTTTCCCCCTTGACAACACCAGCTCGATGTCCAGGTACCCGAGGTAAATGCCGCCAGGTAAATGCCGCCTGACACTTTAAAGGCAACAAATGCTTCAGGGAATTCCAGGAGCCTGTCGGACTTATGCTCGAAAGCTTAAGCCCAACAGACTCCTGGGAGCCTGTCCGAGAATAGACTACCCTACTGCGGTTGCGATAAATTGGTCTAAAAATTCCTGCTTCTTCGTCAAATAGCCCCACTATTATCCTCAG